>SLGC01000050.1 GCA_007123885.1 Bacteroidales bacterium
ATCAAATACTTCCTTATCCGGTCCAACGACTCGCGGATCTTCCGATTTTACAAGCTCCTGCATCAATGCATCTTTCAGCTTATCCTCCGCTTCCGCGTAAGCCGGATTTCCTGCCAGGTTAGTAAGATTGTAAGGATCATTTTTTATATCAAACAGCTCAAATTCCGGACGTTTGGCATGTGCCAGGTCAAAATAGGGCCTGACGGCCTCATCATCCATATTTTCGATGATATATGATTTCGTCGGAGCCGCATCTATATCAGTGAATGCCCAGTCGGAATGGTGTACGCCATTTTCATCAATCCCGTACATCGGAAATAATTCATCTTCTGTACCGGGCTTTATGCGTTGGGGGGCTCCTGCAGGCCAGCGTTCGGGTTTCATATTCCAGATCAGGAGATGGTCATGGCTGCGGATAGCCCGCTGAGGATAGCCCCAATTAAGATGCCTTGAAGCCGAATGGCGCTCCCGGCCTGAAAAAACATATTCTTTGGATTCATCAGTAATTCCCTGTTCCCTTGACCGAAGGATATGCAAAAAGCTCTTCCCCGATAAGGGCAACATACCTTCCGGACTGGTTCGGGTTATTTCCAGAAAAGTTGGTGCAAAATCCGAAAAGCTTATCAGGTCATTAACGACTCTTTCGCCGGGAAACTCCTTGGGAAATCTTACGGCAAGAGGCACATGGATGCCATATTCATAGCTGTTGGCCTTTGCCCGTGGAAATGGCATCCCATTATCTGAGGTGACGATTACAATGGTGTTTTCAAGTTCGCCAATTTCTTCCAGATAGGTTAACATCCGTTCCAGGTGCAAATCAAACCATTCAATTTCCACCGCATAATCCAGTATATCCCCCCTTACAATTTCATTATCAGGAAAAAAACCCGGCAGATCCACATCTGATAATTTCTTATCAGTGCGCTTCCATGAATCCTGTTCATAAGCGCGGTGTGGTTCACTGGCGCCATACCAAAAGAAAAACGGTTTATCTTCCCGCACGTTCTCCATGAAATATTTGAAGTTTTCAAAATAATTCACCAGGCTGATACGGTCAGATGTTCGCTCATCACCGGGCGACCCACGTTCATACCTTATATCGCTATGTTCAATTCCTCCTGCATTTGTGGTACGCCACAACGAATCATACTCATCACGGGCATAACGGAATGGAGCAACTCCTTTTCCTGTCCGGCCGGTCACATATCCGTTTGCATCGAGAAGATCAATAAAGGGTACATGCTTCTTCAGCCAGGACGAGGCATGCTGACCCGACTGTTCATTTTGCCAGTGGTAGCGGCCTGTAACCAGTGCGCTTCGTGAAGGGGCGCACCCAGGCGAGCCGGCAAAGCCGTTGGTAAAATATATCCCTTCACTTGCTACCCGGTCAAAAGCAGGGGTATTGACAAAATTACTCCCGGAAAAGCTGGTATGCCCGAATGACTGGTCATCGCTGATAGCAAACAGAATATTGGGACGTTTATATTCTTCTGACTGCTGACCACCGCAACCTGCAATCTGAATTGAGGCAAGGGTAACCGTGGTAAGAATTATTGGTTTCATTATTTTTCAGGTTTTTAATTCGATACAATTAACTGGATTTCTAATAAAATGATTCGTTACCGGACAGCACCATGGTAGTAGGGATCCCCAAACCCTGATCAGGCAAGTGCTGCCCTGGCTACTCTAAGAGCATTGCCGCCAAGAATTTTCTGAATATTACTGTCAGAATAGCCCATCTGAACCATTCCAACCGTAAATAAGGGCCAGTTAGTCCATGCATTGCTTTGACTCATCTCCAGGGTTGAATTAAATGATTCATCAGCCCATAGGCTTGCCCACCTTGGTCTCTGGGGTGCCCTTCCTCTTGTTACCAACGAATTCATTATCTTATTTTCCTCAGCATTATATTGTGATGAATGGGCATGATCAGTTGCGATGTTGACAAAATCACATCCAAATTTCTTAACTACATAATCGACGTGTTTCATAGTCGCAGCAATATCACCGCTACCGCCAAGAAAACGCGGAATGCAGGTAATTCCCATATATCCACCCGAGTCAGCAATAGCTTTGATCACATTGTCGGGTTTTGAACGAATAACATTATTAATCGAAGCAGCAACACTGTGACTTGCAACCACAGGTTTTTCAGATACCTGAGCCGCTTCCAGGCTTGTCTGCCAACCCGAATGAGAGATATCAATCATTACCCCTATCTTGTTCATCTCTTTAACAACATATCTCCCAAAGTCACTGAGCCCTCCATTCGCGATTTCACCGCAACCATCACCTATAACATTACGCCGGTTGTAAGTAAGATGCATCATCCTGATCCCCAACTGGAAGAATATCCTTATAAACCCCAGTTCTTCCTCAACGGACACCCAATGTTGTGGCAATGGTACGCCGTTTCCGGTAAAATATAGCGCATGCCTGTTCTCTTGCTTTGCCCAAACAATATCATCAGGAGTAACTGCTTTACATACAAAATCACGCATCATATCTGTCGAATAAGTAAAACGTGCAAGGCGTTTAAGCAGCCGTTCAATGGCATCTCCTTCTTCACCGGCATTCTGACCTATACAAGTCACCCCTGATGCCTTCCACGCGTTTTCAAATTCTTCTCTTTCCCTTTGATTTGCAACCATTCGTGTCATTATCATTTCCTCTCTTAAATCCTGCAGTTCCAGCGAAGAAGCATCGTCATTCATTGCCTTGGCAAGCACAGCCCCGTCCACAGCGGCCCGGGGCATGAATCCATATGCTTCGATCACAATAGAGTTCCTGTGCAATTCAAGCCCATGTTGCAACTGAGATCTTGTTGGTTTTAGAATTTTCAATCCTACCTCATATGCAGTCTTTATCTGTTCAGTCATTCTGAATGAATCATTAGGTGGTTTCATCAACCTGCCAAGTGAGCTTCCTTCTATCTTTAGGGAAGGTAAAAATGTTAATCCAAGAGAAGCTTCTAAAAACTGACCGCGTGTCATTTTATTTTTGCTCATGATATCATATCATTAAAGGGTTCAAACTGTAAATCTGTTAACAATATATTATGTGTATCAGGGTGACAACCCTTACGCTTGCGGAGCAATACCGGGAACCGGGGCAATCGGCTGTATATCGACGGGACCCATACTGTATTCCTTTGGCCCCAGGCTTAAACCTGAATTCATCATGTCCTCCCAAGTTAAATTCTTGCCAGTATATGCCGACTCCCTACCCATAATGGCTACCATGGTTGAGACAGCCATATTTTGGGTTTCATTGACCGGGTTGTTCGTACGGATGGAAGTTATAAAATTGATTATTTCCTGGTCAAAAGGGGATATTGCCAGCCTGTTTCCGCGCCGTCCCTGATCATCCTTCGGGTATTCGTATTCCCAGATAACATTCCCTTCATAATCCCATATACTGTTCTGGCAATTGGTATAGCCTTTTGTGCCGAACAGCAGGCATCCTCTCTTGTGGTCGCATCCGTCCATCTGACGGCACATGCCCTGGTAACGCCTCTCGTCGGTAAAAGAAAAATCAGCACTGCAGATATCATGCATATCCCCCTTATGCCGCCTCACCTGAGCGCCCATTCCAAGGGCACGTACCGGGTGGTCTTCAAAGAACCAGTTCAGTATATCAATAAAATGAACAAGCATATTCACAATGGTATCGCCCGTGAGCCAGATCCAGTTTCCCCGGTTTCTTAGCATATATTCCATATCGCTCCACCCCGGCTGCCTGTCAAAAGCAGGAGATGACATATTATTGGAATAACAATTGGCAGATATGAGATTGCCAATAGCCCCGTTCTTTACCATCATGAAGGTCTTGATATGATCAAGCGCATGCCTTCTTTGTGTTCCTGCTACTACCGTTAATCCGGCTGCTTCAGCCATTTTTCCGGAGACCATCACAGATCTTACGCCGACAGGGTCAACACCGGCAGGTTTTTCAAGAAAAACGTGTTTCCTTGCCTGAACGGCGGCTTCGAAATGTCTCGGTCTGCTATAAGCCAGGGAGGTTTCCAGAATTATGTCAACATCAGATTCTATAACCCGCTTGTATGCATCAAAGCCTACGAAGCAGTTCTGATCGGGTATATCAACACCGCGTTGTTCCTTCAGTGCTCTCCTGCAATTATCAATACGGTTTTGGAAAACATCAGCAAGCGCCGTTATCTGCAAATTGGGCCCTGCATCAATGTAGTTGAAAGCGGCGCCTGTTCCCCTGCTTCCGCATCCAATAAGACCCGCTTTTAAAGGAGGTCCCTCGGGGGCTCTTTCGGGGTAAACAGGCATTTCATATTTTTTTTGTGAGCTGCAGGACGAAATAAGGTGGCCTGCGCCAATGGCGCCCAGAACGCCCAAGGCGGCAGCGTCACCTATAAATTCACGTCGGCTCCATGGTTTTGGTCTGTTATCCATGTTGATTTTAATAATTACTTAAATATCCAAATTGAATTTTTTGAACCGGCATTATGCCGGCGGTTATGAACAAAGGCTATTCAATCATGGCCAATTTGGTTTAACTCCACCCGTAAATAGTTTATGTCCTTTGTCCTTCGGGCACACATGCCACTTGATTAACCTGTATTTCGAGCTAACGGAACATACCTCGCCCAATACACCTTCGGGTTGGTTCTCATGTTTACCTGCTTTCTCTGTTTTTATACTGCCTTGATGAGCCTGTCAATCTCTTGCAAGCTGGCTCAATAATAATTTGGAATACAACATAATAGAACTATATTATAAACAGTTTAAAATCAACCGGAATTAATCGGACACTAATGAATTAATCCTTTATAAATTATTGATTTTCCTATATTCAAAATATTCGTTTTTTCCAAACCAGGGTGCACCTACTTTATTAAAGAAATAAACCCGCTTTAACAAAAACTGCCTGGTTGGTTTTTCAACCCACGAAATGATTATGCCTGTGAAAACGATAACAGGGCTGATTATTACATAATAAAGAAACATCCAATCATTAATCCCAAAATTACCATCTTGTTTTACCAGCAGAACCGTTGCAAAACCTGATGCTATAGCAGCAATTGTCGTAATCCATACAGCCTTTTCACCCGTCCTCCACCATAAAAATCCCCCCAGGGCAGGGAAAAACAAAGATGCCATGAATATATTAGCCACAAAAAGAGTATTGATAACCTGATCTACAATGGTAATGGAAACCACAATTGTAAATAAAGCAATTGCAATGGTGAATAAACGGGAGAAATTTAAAAGCTTTCTTTCGGAAGCTAAGGGTTTAATAATGCGTTTATAGATATCGTTTGTAACAATGGAAACAATATTATTCCAGATAGTTCCAATGGTTGTCTGTCCGATTGCAAAAACTACAGCAAGAGTCAGCCCCTTTACACCAATTGGCAACCATAGATTAATAGCTGTTGGCAGGGCCAGTTGCGGATCCAGCAAATCGGGAAACCCCGCCTTAACAAAAGTTGCAGTTTGAATTGACAAACCATAAAATATCACTATAAGGACCGTCCCTATCATCATGCTTGCGTATGCCACCTTTTCACTTTTAGCTGCTGTCATAAGTTGGCCATACCAGGTGGATTGTATGTAGATTAAAAACATCAATATATAGGTTGAGAAGATAAAACTGAAAGGCATTACCGGATCATTCCACATACCTGAGGGATTAACACTTAAATACTGAATCCCGAATACATTCTCCAGGCCTCCTGATTGAAGAGCATTAGCACGTGCAAAATACCAAATCAGGGGAAGAGCAACAAGGGTGATCACAAATGAAAATGTATTGGTATGCGCTACCGCAGTTAATCCACCAACCACACTAAAAATCAAAACGGCAACTGATATGATCAGGACAGTTGTCCACAGAGGAGTACCAAGACTTGATGCAAAAATGAGTGAAACTGCCCTTAGATATGCGGGAGAAAAAAATATCAGCATCGCCACGATCATTAAAGTTGTTAAGACCCTGAAATTCCTGCCATACCTGAGTTCAAACAACTCAATAATGGACATTGCATTAATCCTTTTCCATCTTTTTGCTACAATAAAAGTATAACAAATAAATCCTATAAACATCCCCATTAATATCCATTGGG
>SLGC01000346.1 GCA_007123885.1 Bacteroidales bacterium
GCACGTGAGGGGAGGAACTTAAAAGAGGTAAGCGGGGCAAGGGCAATCCCACCGATTATCAGTACCACGAAAATGATATTTACGGTAAATGCCGACAATCCTCCCGGCAGGAGGCCCCTCCTTTTGATGTTGTGGCTGTCACCGTTCATGTCAATAGTAAAGATTTTTTACCGCGGTTACCATGATGGATTCTCGTTTTGAACTTAAAACTTACCAGTTATCCTTTCATATCTACGCAGCCTGGCAATTTTGATCCAGGAATCACCCCCGGCGTCACTATGAAAGAACCCTTACATCCTCACTGGTTGTCAACAGATTGGATTTCCCTTACCAGGGTTTCATGGGCAAGGTTAAAATTTCCCGATACGATAACCTGCTGACCTTCGCTTAGGCCATTGTTGATTGTAAACTGCCTTGAGTTCTCCATGCCTGTTTCGACATAATTCCACAGGGCAATGGTGTCCTGCAGGGTAAAGACCACCTGCCTGGCCTGCCTGAGTACCAGGGCTTCGCGAGGTATAATCAGCTGATCAGGTATCTCCCTTTTCAGGGTCACCTGCACGTTCATGCCATCAAGCAATTCACCCCCAGGATTGTTTACAAGGGCCCGGACCATTATCATTCCCTGGTCATCGACCCTTGGGTCAAAGCCGGTAACCCGGCCCGTGTAGGATCTGTTCCGGCCGGCAAACGGCCTTATCTCTACCGGCTGACCCGCAGCGATCATTGATTTCTCAGATTCCAGAACCGGGAACCGGGCCTCCAGGCTGCTGTTATCAACAATGACACAAAAATTCTCATAGGAGGAGCTGTGGTTGTGGGATTTGACCTCGAGCCCGGAAACCACCCCGTCAACTGGCGCGATCAGCCGGGTGCCGCTCATCTGGTAGCGCGCCTCAGCAAGCTCGTTCATGGCCGCGTTGTACTCGCTCTTTATCCTGGCCATACTCCAGATATTTTCTGGGACGCGCAGGCTATCCCTGAGAAAATAGCCAAAACCAAGCAGCACATCCTCCAGCTCGAGCCTGGTCCTTGCCACCTGGTCGAGCGCCCTTTCAAGCCTCGAGGTATAAGGGAACTCCTCCAAAACAGCCAGCAGGTCACCCTGACTTACCCTCTGTCCGTTGATCACATGCACCTCCCTGACCATTTCATGGACCCTGAACTGCACGGTGGCATTGTTAACCGCCCGGAGCCGTCCGTTTGTGATAAGTTCAAGGGCAAAATCGCCCTTAAGGACCGGGGCGGTGCGCACCTCAATAACCTCTGCATAATGTTCCCTGCGGGCAAGTTCGGTATTATTATCAGCATCTTGCTGGCGGCATGATGAAATTAAAAGCAGGGAGGCGGCTGGCAGCAGAAATCTGATTTGAGTAATCTGCAAGAGATCCGGCATTTTGGGTCGGTTTTAGGGTTTGAGCTATAAATGTATGAAAAATTGACTATGAATAGCACCAAATTCATTTTGTTTTAGACAGATATTTTAATGTTCATTCTCGTGTCTGGTAGTTAAGCCTTTCTCTCTTTTTTCAAGGAGTTGCAGGTATACCTCAACCTGGTAGCAACTGTTATTGTCCTCCCAACAACTCCTCCTCGTTAAACTCCAACTTACGATTGTTTTCAAAATCATATAGTGTTAATCGTCTCAGGTAATAATAACTGACCCAATATTCTGCAAGGGCGTCGATGTACTGCAGGCGTGCCCTGTCCCTGGCTGCCTGAGAGGATGTGAGTTGCAGCACATTTACCCCTCCGCCACGAAAACGGGCCATAGTCAGTTCGTAACTTTCCGATGCAAGGGTATCGGAAAGAGCTGCCGATTCCACCCTGGATTTTTGAATATTGAATGCAACAGCACTGGTAACAGCATTCTGCTCGAATTGCTGAAGAGTTTGACGGGCGGCTATTTCGGCTATGTTCTGCTGGGACATGGCCATTTCAAAATGACCTTTATTCCTGCCCCAATCCAGGATGGGTATAGTTATGCCTACTGAAAATCGCTGGTGGTTGTTGAAATCCGGGCTGTAAACGTTGTCCAAGCGGCCGCTCCGGAGCAAATCGCCGTCATCCTTGCTTATTCCGTAGGTAAGATTGATATCGGCGCGGAAGTGGCGTGCAGCCTTGGCCTGATCTACATTTCTCTGGTTCTCCATGATGCGTTGTTCCATCTGCAGGATTTCCGGGTTGTTGTCAAGGGCATTTTGAAGCACCAGTTGCAAATCAACTTCGCTAACAGATAAATTTTGAGGAAATTCTATTTCTATCTCATGATCAGCCGGAAGCATCAGGAAATTTGAAAGGTTTTCCCTGGTCTCCCTGTAGTGAAGCATGGCCTCCTGCAGTGCAATGGCCGCATTATTATGTGAAAGTCTCAAATCCAGCAATTCCTCACGCGTAACCGTACCCAGGTCGAAACGGTTCTGTGCTATTTGAAGGAGATTCCTGGTGTTTTCCAGGTTTGAAAGGGCAATATCTCTTTGCATGACAGCCCTGGCCATTGCAAAAAAGTATCTTACAGCAGATATATACATCTGTTCTGTTGATTCAAGGTATTCTTTTTTTGCAATTTCAAATTTAAGAGGTTCAATTTGTCGCTGCCATTTCATGGGATTAAATCCGAACAATTCCTGACGATAGCCAATCCTGAAGGGAACTGAAGAGTATTGCGTGAAACTGTTGGCTCCAAAATTCTCGATACGATCCAGCGCGGATTGGACAAAAAACGTTCCCCCTGTGGCAGCTAGATTTTGTGAAACGCTGAGATTCATGTCCGAAGCAAGATACTCGGAGCGAATGAATTCATCTGTTTGCGTTACCGAGTTGTAACGCAAAATCGAAGCGTTGGTATAAGTCAGAGGAAATGCCTGCAGACTCACTGATGGCAGAAAGTTTGCCCGGTAGCTTCGGTAAGCCCAGTAATCTGCCATAAAATAATGCTTGTTCAGAAACGCCTGAAGAGATTGCTGGCGGGCCATCATAAGTGCATCTTCCAGGGTGAGGTGAATAATATTCGCGGAGAAGAGGGAGTTGAAACCAAGGAAAAGGAATGAGGGAATCAGTAAAATATTTTTCATACCGGTTATTTATATCATGCATAAAATTTTTAGTCCATGACTTGAATGTAAGGATCCCGCGTACTTTGTTCATTGCATTTTGGAAGCTTCCCTGCATCTCTCAATCTTAATTGACCTGCGGTTGATCTCACATACAGATTTTGAAAATCTGTTTAAAGTCTTTTCAAGATCCTTGAAAACCTTGCAATATTTTTATCTCTTGAATAGAGGATCAAAGTTGCCTTGCAAATGATTTTTTCATCGGGGACTGGTCCGAAATACCGCGAATCCCGGCTGTCATGCCGATTATCACCTAGTAAGAAAAAATAATCTTTTTGAAAAGTATAACTGTTTATCAGATCGCCCTGAAGGAAGAATTTTTCCTCGTTTTCAAAGATGTCAGCATTTTCATATTTGTTTATCAGGCTCCCGTATAGTAACCAGTTTACAGGGGTTAAAGCTATTTTCATGCCCTTCTCCGGTATCACTAACGGGCCGTAATCATCTATGCTCCAATCAATGCTCCAATGGTGGGGATATACCCACCATGCGGTATCCGGCCTTTCCTGTTCAATGGAAACGCGGGTTATTCCCGGAAGCAAAGATATTTTATCTATTTCTTCTCTGGTAAGGTAGAGGCTGATGTGATCATTTGCATGAGCAGGCGAATAAAACAATTGTTTTGAAATACCCATGCTGTCAAGCGCACGTAAGGTCTTTTGATTGTCATCTACATTAACACGGGAATAGAGCAAAAGGTTGCCGGTTTCTTCATGCAGCCTGTTGTTGATGTAAACACGGCCATTAACGATTATGACTGTATCACCAGGGGTTCCCATGCATCGTTTCATCATCACGCCGCTGTTATTTTCCGGATCTTCAAACACAACAACATCACCCGGCCGTGCATTACCGTATCCCCGAAGTCTTCCGGATTCCCACCATATTCTTTCAAGATCGGCCCTTGATCCTTCAATCATCCAGGTAAAAAGATTTACCCAGGGGATCTCGTAGGGAGATTGGGGCAGGGCAGGGCCGTAAATTAGTTTGTTACCCCAAACCATGTCGCCGGGCATGATGGTCCGCTCCATTGAAGAGGACGGGATATAAAAAACACCGAACACAAGCACACGAAGACTTATTGCAAGGATAAAAACTCCGGGGAATATCAGTGAGTATATCACCCATGATTTCTTTCTTACAGTAACCAGCCAGGAATTACTGGAGGTTGAAGCTAAAAATAGCCCCAATATTATTAACCACCATGCTGCCATCCACCAAATTCCGGCAAGGGCATGCGCCATAAACAGCAGTGCGAAAATTGATAGTGCAATATTTTTAATTAAATTTTTAGACATTCAGTTTTCCCCTAACAGAAGCTAGCTTTGCTCTTGCCAGGGCCACCATTTGGTTATTTCCAAAATTGAAGCCATAAACAAGAAATCTATCGTTCAACCTTCATAAGATACCTCCATGCAAACAAGATATATCATCCCACTCCAAAAATTTCGGAGTAGATTAAATTCATACTATTTATCTCCAATTTAAATAATGAAGGAATAATATCCTGCACTGGCAGAAGTGATTTCCCCCCTGGCTTTCATTGGGTTGTTCGATGCACATTCTGTGTTGCATTGATTATAAGGGATGAATCTAATATATAAAAGTATTCATTTACACTAAAAATCACGTACATTAAATAGCAGAATGATACTATTATCATCCTCTTTGACATCATTGTAATCTTTGAGGTTGTGAAGAAAAAATTCACTCTTCTGGCCAAATAACTTTGATTGCTGTTCGTGATTTTTGAGCCACTCAATCCTCATTGCTTCATAAACCCCAATTAGCCTGCCAGAGGAGCTTCCTTTAATATTAGGAAATAATAATCCAGGTTCAATTTGAGAAGTCATGTTTCTGATATTATTTGAATTGAGAGAATATAAGGCCAGAATTAAAATATCGCCTTTTGGCACATGCATAACAATGCAATCATCCAGGACATGGAAAGAATGAATTCCGAACCATATATAATTATTTTTTATTAAATACTCCGAAGTCTCAAGGTTGAATATACCATCGGATAATAATTTATCCCGTGAATCTCGAGGAAGATGATGTATGCCAAAATTTAAGATAAACTTTGGAGCAAGAAAATCCTCTCTTATCTGATAAATTGTATCATTCCCAAAAGGATTGAAAAATGTATTGGTTGTATTATTCGACAGATAATTCTCTTTATTCATGCTGTAATGCAAAGAATTCTTTGGCTCCGGGATATCTTTATAAAGTAAATTTCCATCAGGATCAAATGCAGCGAATGACAGGGATTTATTCCCAAATCGACTTTTTGCATCCGGGGCATACGCGTATAAATTACCATCCTGGTAATTGATTTTCAAAACATTGTGCTGTGATAAATCAATGGTGATGCCGGTATAATTTCCTTTAAAATCATATTTAATGATCTTCGAATAAGATAATACACCTATATACTGTAATTCATTATTTATGTAAAAATCGCTGATGTCCTGATATTCTCCGGGACCCCGCCCCCTGGAATCTATTTTAAAAAGGAAATCACCACTGATATTAAATGCAAATATGGCTTTCTGCACATTACTTCTGGAAAGAATAAAAATTGTATCACCATGAAGCATTATTTTGTCATAACTGGCGATAAGGCATTGTTCATTTGTTTCAAGTTTTATAAAGCTTACATTCTTAAACAAGCTGTCAGGTGGGTATTCAAGTTCTTTAATAAAAGAGAAATGTATTTCTGATGGACTGTCAGTATTTTCCCTTGGCCTGAAATCAGGTGAACGGGAGCCTTCACATGATGCAAATAGTAACAGGATTAATAAGCCATATATTTTCATAAAGGAAGGATTTTAGTAATCTATTTATACAATTAAATATTGAGACCACCAAAAGACGGTCTCAATATTTCTTGATGAAATTAAAATCTTCCTTCAAAGCGTACATCATTTTGATTACATCTGGAAAGGGCCCATCCTTCACAATTA
>SLGC01000259.1 GCA_007123885.1 Bacteroidales bacterium
GGTTTACATCATGGTTCGGAATTTAATTTTGCAGGAAATGATTATAGATCTGAAGGTGAGCTCTATATGTTCTGGTCAGATCTTTTGCTTGAGCTGGCTCCTGAAGCAGGTGAATTTGCAGGTGAAGTAGCACGTTTTGCCGGAAAAACCTTTCTGTACAGACCCTCAGGAGGTCGGAACAATGATAATGCCTCTGAAGGTGAAATATATTTTGAACGTGATAATACCCGCTTTGTTTTTCACTACTGGTGGAACTGTTATCTTACGGGAATACTGGATAACGTTTTGCGCGATCTGGTTCCCTATCCATGAGCCGTCCGGTAAGCCGCAAGTTCACTTCTGCACTCTGTTCACTTCCGCACTCTCTTGTCCGGTACCGTACGCTTTTCGAAACAAACCCGGTTGGTTATTAATTTTGGTCATCCCGGAAAGTGCCCGATTCCAATGGATTGGCGCCATTGGTATATAAATTGATTAATCCCTTTCAGGAGGAAGTAAAATAGATAAAAGAATATACTAATATTGCAGGATAATACTGCCGGATCCAACCACCGGCACGGCATGACAGAGGCAGGATAAATGCAGAAAAGACTCAGGATAAAAGTACCCATGGTATGGTCAAAAATTATTTTTTTTACGTGATCAGAAGCTTCGTGCGCAACAGGCAAAGCACCATTATCAGTATTATCGGATTATCGGCCGGATTATGCAGCGCCCTGATTATTGCCCTTTATGCACTTGATCAGTACCGTTATGACCGCTTTCATGAAAATGCAGACTATATTTACCGGTTCAATACACGTTACGGCCCGTTAAACGAAGCCGTGCCTCTTGGTCCCTATCTTTTGAATCAGCATCTTACCGGTGAAATACCTGAAATACTGTCCTCTTTGCGTATAAGACCAGAAAGAGGCAATGATTTCTGGTTCCGGTATAATGAAGAACATTTTATAAACCAGGATTTTCTGCTTGCCGACTCAAACTTTTTTACCTTCTTTTCATTTCCGCTGTTGCAGGGTGACCCAAACCAGGTGCTGAATGAACCTAATTCGGTGGTAATAAGCGAATCTGCGGCAACCATGATTTTTGGAGATAATGATCCCTACGGCGAGACGATCTATGTTCAGGGCATGCATCCGGCAACAGTAACAGGAGTGATGATGGATTTCCCCTCCACCAGCCATTTCGGGACTTCATTTGTAGCAAACAGTAACATTGCACGTAACTATTCACCATTTCTTTTCGAAAACTGGGGAACCTTCGGTTTTTATTATTATTTCCTGCTCGATCGCAATGCTGATCCGGGTGAGACGGCTGAAAAGATCAATAATGCCATGGCCGCAGCGATGCCGGATCTTGCAGAAATAGTCCATTTCAATCTTCAGCATCTTACCGATATCCGGCTTCATTCAAGCCGGATAGCCTGGGATATAGATGCACAGGGGAATTATGGTATGCTTAACGGATTGATTGCTGCCGGCATCGTTATCCTTCTGCTGGCATCGGTCAATTATATCAACTTGTATACTGTCCAGGCCACTGGAAGGAAAAAAGAGATCGGGATGAGAAAAGTCCTCGGGGCCGGAAAAAGACATATATTCTCTTATTGCATGATGGAATCTGCCGCATATATCATTTTTTCCTTTATAATAGCATTATGCATGGCTGAAATATTGCTTCCCCATGTCGGCGGACTAATAGGAAAATCACTCTCACCTGCGGTTTTATTTATATATCCCAACTGGATATGGCTTTTGGCAGTTCTGATAATAATAACCTTCCTTTCAGGATTTTATCCGGCGTTTATAGTTGGCAGGTTCCAGCCTTCCCATATTCTGAAAAGCAGTGGTGCCGGCAGGATCCTTCCCGGCAGGATATTTAAAACCAAATTCAGGGTAAGGCAGATCCTCACAGTGTTTCAGTTTGGCTGTGCCATTGCCCTCATAATCCTTAGCTTTTCGGCAAGCAGCCAGATCCGGTTTATGCTAAATGCCGACCATGGTTACAGGGACAATGGTTTATTCGTGATATATAATCCTACAGGAGAGAGGCAGCAGAGCAGATTTTACAGCCTTAAGAATTCACTGGAACAATATCCCGGAATTGAGGTTGTAACCACGGGGATTAATGTACCCTCAGAAAGACTTAATAATTTCACACACATTCGTCTTTCGGAAGATGAATCTGAAATACAGTCGGGAAATATCAACATACATGAGGATTATTTTGAAGCTATCGGATGTACTGTTATAGCCGGAAGGGTTTTTGAAAAACAATACAGCGGAGGCAATGCAAATGATGTGGTAGTTAACCGTACAGCAGTGCGTGCCCTTGGGAAACAGCCTGAGGAGATAATAGGAGAGGAGCTGCATGTCTCTTTTCATGAGGAAAACCTACAGATAATAGGGGTTATTGAGGATATCCACTTTTTTTCCCTTCATGAGCTGGTTTCGCCCATGATATTTACCTGCAATAATGAATGGCACAGATATGAGAAAATACTCGTCTCTGCAGGCGAAGGTGGGTTGCCCGGGGCTATTGACATAACCAGGGATGTATGGGATAAGGAACATGGTGATTACCCCCTGAACTTTGCCATAATAGAGGAGCAGCGGGTACAGCAATACAACAGCGAAGTACAGGCCCGTGCAATGACAAATCTTTTTATGGTTCTGGCCATCATCATTTCACTTATGGGACTTTATGCCCTTGCCTCATTTGTTATGACATCGAGACTAAAGGAGATTGCCCTGAGGAAAGTTCTCGGGGCAGACAAGATAAAAATCATGAAGATGATCATCAGGGAGTTCAGCCTGCTTGTTCTTTCCGGAACACTTATAGCCTGGCCGGTTGTATGGCTGGTCTATCACCGCTGGCTGGAAGGTTTCGCCTACCGGCAGGATCTGAATTATTTGGTTTTCATAGCATCGCCCCTTATTGTTCTCGCAGCAGCATGGGCAACTATTTCATACCACACTTTCAGGGCTGCATCAGCCAATCCGGCCTGTGCCCTGAAATGCGAATAGAAGGAAGCTTTCCGGGCATGCCGGAAAATAAGCCAATTTGCTTTAACTCCGGTCACGGTAATGTCGGCGGGGGCTTTGCCCGAAAGGCATGTGCGATTAAAAAAATTCGTGGTACGAAGAAAAAATGGCGGTTAAAGAGTCCTCCTCCGGTGGCGGATAATCCGATTTTAGCGAATACTTTACTTAAAAGCCAGTTAATGAACATGATCATGAACCGCCGGCGGCTCCCTCTCTTCAGCACTTGTCACCCCCTCGCGCAACACCTCCCTTACCTCGCCGCAGCGAAGCATCATTGATCCGAAATAGGGATTCATTATTTCCTCGAACTCGCTGAGCCAGTATGCCCCCCTGTCATCATCCACCATGGGGCAGAAGGCAACATACCAGGTATCATCTATTGCACCAAGCGTCCGCGCCGTTTCAATGAAAGCTTCCGAGAGAGGCTCGAAATGGATGCGGATATTTGCCAGGTCATCATGCGCGGTGAGTTCCTTCAGACTCTCATCAATTGCCGCATATTGCTCCATCCAGAACATATGATGCTCGCCTTCGAGGGAATGTTCGCCGGTTTCTCCGAGCTGTTCCCTGAGCCTTCGGCCGTGCTCAAGCGCCTCCCGGGGGTCATCACCGGCAAGGGCGTTTTTAAGATCGAAATAAGTTTCAAACAGCCTTTTTAGATTTCCTCTGAAGGGTTCGGGCAGGACGGCTCTCACAGGAGGTGCCATCATGCTGAAGTGGCCGCGCAGCTGGGCGGCGGCATCTATGGCAAATACCCCGCTGACCGCTATTTCCTCGCCTTCCGTCAGGCCTGAATGCACGATATAACCTTCAGCGGTCCGGGCACCTGTCTCTATCTCCCTGAACTCAAAAACCAGTCCCCCGTTGCGCCGGTTCACCACATAAACCACCGACTGCTCGCCGGTCCACAGAATGGAAGTCTCCGGCACCACGATCTGCTGCCGGTGGCGCTCTGTGGCGGTGACAGTTGCATTTACCAGCATGCCGGGCCTGAGCAGGTTATCCGGGTTGGCCACGGTAAGCCTTACCCCGGCGCTCCTGGTCTGCCGGTCAAGCACCGGGTTTACGAATTCCACGTTGCCTGTAAAGGACAATTCCGGCTGCGCCGGGATACGGACATCTGCAGGATCACCCTCCCGGATATCTGCAAGGTGCCTTTCATAAGCCTCCAGTTCCACCCACACCTCTTCAAGGCTGGCAATTGCAAAAAGGGTCTGGCCGGTTGAAACATAATCGCCCTGGGATACTGCTCTCTCTGTGAGTATCCCCGGCTGCACCGCGTGTATGTCGGTATGGGGCGATGCCTCGCCACTCTGCACCATCCGGTCAATCTGATCCTCTGTAAGGTTGAAAAGCCTGAGCCTTGCCCTTGCCGATTCATACAAACGGGGCTGTGTTTCCCTTAATGCGGCTGCCTGCAGTAGTTCCTGTTGCGCCTGCATCATCTCGGGCGAATAAAGGGTTGCCAGCACCTCGCCCCGGCGGATCATCCTTCCGGTGAAATCGGCATGGAGCCTTTCTATCCTTCCGGGGAAGGTGGCGGTTATCAGCCGCTGTTCCCTTTCGTTGACCGCTATTCTGCCCGGAAGCCTGGCAGCCGGTCCGGTATGGATCGCCTCCACCCTGGAAGTCCTTACATTGGCCCATCTGCTATGGGCCTCGCTCATGCTGAAAAGAAAAGGATCATCGAGCTGATGGTCATCGGCGTCTGCAACAGGGATCAGGTCCATTCCGCAAATCGGGCAGTCTCCCGGATCATCCTGCCTTACCTGCGGATGCATCGAGCAGGTGAATGTAACTTCCCCGTTAAGGCCAATGTCTTCATGATCATGCTCATGACCATTTTCCTCTCTCTCCCTCTCATGGCCAAAAAGCAGCCATCCGAGCAGCAATCCTCCAAGAAGAAACAAGGTGTATTTAATGATGGTGATCTTTCTCTCCTTTTCCATTGATCTTAATTTTTACGATCATTCAAAAATATCCCTGGCAAGCAGCAGATCTTTTTCTGCACGCCTTAAATGCAGGTCGGTGGTGTTTTCTACCAGCCGCCATTCAAGTTCCAGGAGCTGATCCTGCAGGCTGAGAAGCTCATCGAAGTTCCTGTCGCCCGATGCATATCCTGTAAGAACCAATTCCCATGCCATATCGGTAATCTCCAGCTGCCTTCGGAGGAACAACCGGTCGCGTTCGAGGTTGTTTTCAATTGCTGCCAGCCGGGTCCATTGGATCTGCAGGTCATTAACCTGCTCATCAACCAGAAAAGCCGATTCCCCGGCACGGAGGGCAGCCTGCTCCCGCATGGCGCGGTTCCTGGCCCCGAAAACCGGCAGCGTCATGGAGAACATGGGCATAACCATATGTCCGCCATCCATCTGTCCCATGGCTGCATCACCCGGCTGCATCCACGAATACTGAATTCCCACGCCAAGCATGGGGCGGGTCATCAGCCGGCTGATATCTTCCCTAATAATTGCAGCTTCCTCCCTTGAACGTGCCATGTTCAGCTGCGGGTTACCCTCAAATTCATCAGGTATAACAGTATCTTCGTCCGACAGCTCAGGTTCCGGCAACTCAGCGGGCAGATCAATTCCGGCAGACTCCGTCCTGCCGGCCAGGATATTAAAACTGATGATCAGGGCGGACTTTTCCTGTTCAAGATTTTCAATCCTGTTTTCCAGCTCTTCGATCTGGATCTGCAGCCGGTAAAAGTCCAGCAGCTGTCCGGGCTGCCCTGCCGCATACCGTGAATAGATCAGATCTTCACGGGTCCTGAGTATCTCAATGAATTCCCGGGTCACCTTCTGCTGCTCTTCAATCCGGTAAATATCGAGCCACAGGCGGGTCATCTCCATAAAAAGGCTGTTGCGCTGCTGGCGGTACATATGCCATGACACCATGGCCGCCTCTTCTGCTGCCTCCCTCTGCCTGGGCCTGGTGCCGAACCAGGGGAACATCTGCATAAGCCTTATATCAAACCACTGGTTCCCCATAAGCCTTTCCATGGGGGGAGTGAAAATGCCAACTGAAA
>SLGC01000060.1 GCA_007123885.1 Bacteroidales bacterium
CTGATGACACAAGGCCCCTGATAATGATAGGAACGGGCACCGGCATAGCTCCCTACCGGGCATTTTTGCAGCAAAGAGATCATACGGGTGCAAAGGGTGAGAACTGGCTGTTTTTTGGCGATAGGTACAGGGACAGTGATTTTCTTTACGGGGAAGAGATCGGGGCCTGGCATAAGAGCGGGTTGCTGACCAGGCTGGATACCTCGTTTTCACGGGACGGTGCAGGAAAGAGATATGTTCAGCACAGCCTGATGGATCACAGCAGTGAAATTTATGACTGGATACGGCACAAAAATGCAGTAGTTTATATTTGCGGTAATAAGCGGACCATGGGACAGGATGTCAAATCCTGCCTGGAGCAGATAATTGCTTCAGAAGGAAGCCTTTCGGCGGAAGAATCTGCTGCATACATCCAGGAGCTTAAATCGGAAAACCGCTATCAGACTGATTTGTATTGAAATAATATTGCACGGTAAAAATTCGCAAAAATCGGATTATCCACCACTATCACACAAGCTTTACGGACAAAGACCCGCCAGGGCATTACCGCGACCCGGGGACACGGGGTTTTACAGATTAACCAAATTTCTGTCCGGTTCGGAAACGACGAACCTGGCCAAATGCTTGTCATCCTTCTTCCTGCCTTTCCTGATTATTATTTCCGTCTTTAAGATTTTCACCCGGGAGCCTTCTGCTATTAGCCCGGTCCAGTGCTTCACCTATCTTTGTGCAAAGGGAAAGGACAAGTCCTGCATCCTTGTTATCCAGTGCTTCAAATCTTTCCATAATACGGTTGTACAGGGGATCCCGGTTTTTGAACCCGGCACGGCTCATCAATGATCTGACAGAGTTGCGAAGATGGTTTAATTTGAATTCTGAAGGATCATTCGCCCCGGGACTGGAAGTCCCTGTTGCAGAGGATGGTTCCTTTAATTTATCCGATGCGGATTTATGCCCTGCACCCATATCGCCCATTCCGCCCACGCCGGAGATGCCATATGAATACCTGAACAGTTCCCATGCATAGATCATAACAGCCTGTGCAAGATTCAGCGAGGGATAGCCTGCATGCATGGGGATACCGGTATAGACATTGCAAAGACCCATCTCTTCGTTGGTAAGTCCCGATTCCTCCCTCCCGAATACAAGGGATATCTTTTCAACAATGGGGGCTTTCCGGTCAACAAGTGCCGGTAAATCATAACACTGATAATAATCTGAGTGGACACGGCGCTTTTTGGCAGAGGTGCCTATAACCAGATCGCTGCCTTTGACGGCTTCTTCGAGCGATGCGAATTCTTCGACACTATCGAGTATACCGGCCGATCCGTGCGCCAGCCAACGTGCCTCAGGCTTCCTGTGGACCATGGAATTTACGACAGCAAGCCTCTCAAATCCCATTGTCCTGAGAGCACGGGCGGAGGCACCCACATTTTCCGCGACAGCGGGCTCAACAAGAATAAAAATAAACTGTGAGGGTATTAGTGCCATTTGCCGGATTTTTTAAAATCCCGTTATTTCAATATTCAATGCAGGCCCTGAAGACATTGCTGTTATTGTTCCGGTTAAATCCTTCAAAAAGATACTGACACTCACTGCTGCCAAATCTCTTCAGCCTTATTGCAGAACCGGGCATGGTCTCCTTCATCATATTCAGCGACAGCTTCCGGGGATAATTTTCCCTGTGGAAATCAGGCGAAAAGGTATCCATCATCCAGTCCACGTACCTGGTGGTGGTCACATGCCCGTTAAGGTCAATATCAAAATAGCCTGAAGCTATATTGAACTCCTCACCTTCATTTACCGGAAAAAGTTTTTCAGGCAGACCGGCAAGTGCATGTTTGTTTTTCAGATGATCGAAATATTCGGCGTGTATCCCTTCTATCTTCTTCATCCGTTTGGTTTCGATGTCAACTGCAAGCCACCCGGAAGTAGCTTTTGCTATAATATTGCCATCACCATCCCTCAGGATGAAATCCCTCAGGTAAAGTATCCTTTCCACATTTTTGGGCCATGTTTCCACTTCAACTGTTTCGTGCCACCTCAGCGGTCTGTAAAGTTCGAGCGTAAGCCTGCTGAGGACCCAGAAAAGATTCTGCTGCCTGATGCCGCCATATCCGAACCCCAGTTTGTCGGCCGAATCTATGGCCGCCTGGACCAGGTAATTAACCGCAGATCCAAGTCTCAACCGCGCATACATATCGGTATCGGCCGAGGTTACCTTGTTGGTAGTAAAGGTTGTTAATTCTTTTTCTGTCAGTTCACTCATGATTCCTGTATACCGTAATTCCGTTTGTCTGAAACTAACTAATTTAAAAATAATAATCTGATAATTTTCAGCAATTTTCCTGTAAACCGGCAGGTATCCTTGCTTTTAGCGGTGCCGGCCGGCAGCTCCCACCAGTTATCCCGAATTGTGAATAAAAAAACCGCCCCTGCCAATGAAAAAATTGCTGTCCGGTAACACCGGCTTTATTTCCTCATTCAAGGATCAAGAAGGTCAAGATGATCGATCAGGTAAATCAATGAAGTCATCGCTGCTGTACCCAGTTGCATCTCCCGGCGGTTAACCTTATCAAATGTATCAGTGGCAGCATGATGCAGGTCAAAATATCTCTGTGTGTCGGTTACCAGTCCCGCGAGCGCCATATCAAAATAGTCCTTCAGGAACTGGATATCAACCCCGCTGTATCCTTCTGCTATTTCATGTATCCCATAGGGTGTGAAATATGGAAGCAGGGTCTGTATTGCTTTGACCCTTTCATCAGAAGCATCAATCGAAAACCCTCCCGGGGTAAATGCGCCGCGGTCCGATTCAATGGCAAAATAATGCCGTTCATTCTTTTCAAAAGCATCCAGGGCATATTTCCTTCCGCCCCTTTGCATGATCTCCTCATCCATAAACATAACTGCCCTGATGGTACGTTTCGGGCGGATCTCAAGTTCATTGAATATCCGCAGCACATCGATCGACTGCATGCAGCCGGCTCCATCATCGTGCGCACCCTGGCTGTTATCCCATGAATCGAGATGGCCTCCCACCGTTATGATCTGTTCAGGATAAACCCTTCCCCTGATCTCACCTATCACATTATAAGACAATACGTCGGGAAGCCTGTATGATGTGTTCATCAGATAAAGCCGAAGTTCCGGGTCGATCAGAAGATTCCTGCTGAGTATATCGGCGCCGACCGGGCTGACAGCAAAAGCGGGTATATTTTCATCATCTTCCCTGAAACGGGTAACGCCCGTATGGGGATAATCATGACATGCGGTTGTTACGGACCTTACAACGGCGGCAACAGCCCCGAGATCTGCTGCCCTGGCGGGGCCATGGACCCGCTGGTCGACTGCACCTGAATATCCTGCAAAAGTATTATAGTGTGTCTGGTCGAACGGGCGGTTGAAGAAGACTATTTTCCCTTCCACATTTTCATATCCAAGCCTTTCAAGCTCCTGGAGGCTCTGAACCTCAATAACCCCTGCCGATAATCCACTTGGCCCTGTTCCCACAGAAAGTCCAAGGGCAATTACGTTGAGGTCAGTATTGCCTGAGAACCGGGAAATTATTCTGGCCGCCTCCGGCTCTCCCCTTTTCCAGTTTGGCACCATCACCTCCTGCAGGTACACCGAGTCGACATCCATATTTTCCATTATCTGCCTGGTAAATTCAACTGCAGCAGCAGCAGCAGGAGAACCGGATATCCTACCTTCTGCAATTTCACAAAGGATCCCCAGGTTCTCGTAGGCAATTTCGGAATTCAGGGCATTACTGAAAATTGCAGCCACATTCTCTTCCTGCGACCAGCCGGAATTCAGAAGAAATAAGGAAAGCAAAAGGGAAAAAGCGATTTTCTTCATTTTAAGTTATTTAGATATATTGTAAAGATAAAAATCAAAGATTTCAAATAAACGCATTTGGACGCTGAACCTGCCGGTCCGAAAATTGCAAATACCAAAAATAAGTAATTTATGCAAGGTTCTCATTGAGAAATCCTCATCCGCCGGTTTTTGCAAAGATGTAATTAATAAGCATGAGGATTCAAGGGATTGAAAAGCATTGGTTCCGAGTGGCTACTGATAAGTTACATTCTAATAAATTAACTTCCCGGAGAAGGTAAGTTAAAGCGAAGCGTTTTCCTCCTGTAAGTCCAAGTTTCGTACTTTCCGGGTCAGTTTTAGCTTTTTGTTTTTTCAGGATAAATAAAATTGCCGGGGTGAGGTTGTAACAGTTATTGAACCCTGAGGCGGGAAAACATTAACCACCTGAATCAGATCCCGGTTAAATCAACCTCTACCGGTTTGCCGGTACGAATTGATTCAAATACGGCATCCACAACTATCATGTCGCGCAGCCCCTCCTCACCGGGAACACGCACCGGCCTTCCGGCCATTATGTTCGCGGCCTCCTCATCCATCTGCGCCGCCTGCTGGTTGATGGCAGGAAAATCGAGTTCTCCCTCGCTGGTGCGTCCGGCTATGCCGCTGTATGCAGAGAATGGGCGAAGTTCAAACCATCCTTTTTCCGCGAAAGCGTACAGGTGGTTGAAGTTGGCGTGAAAACCCGTGTCGAGGCTGGCGACAGTGCCCCCGGGAAATTCAAGCTGGAATGTGGTGGCTTCGTCTACTCCCTCAAACTTGCCGGGACGGGTAACGAATGTTTGTGCCGTTACCCTGACAGGCTCTTCGCCGGTAACATAGCGGGCCGCCTGAAGCGGATAGACACCCATGTCCATCATTGCACCTCCGCCCATATCCTTTTCCCATCTCCAGTGATCGAACCTGGTGTCCCTGAATGCAGCCCCACAGGTAATGTGCAGTACATTGCCAAAAACTTTATCCTGGCCAAGCCTCATTACCTCCCGGGTGTAGGGCTCAAACTGCATCCTGTAACCTATGGAAAGGGCAACCCCGTTATCTCTGCACGCCTTTATCATTTCCCGGCATTCTTCTGCATTCAGTGCCATTGGTTTTTCACAGAAAACATGCTTTCCGGCATTCGATGCCCGTATGGTAAACTCCTTGTGCATCGAGTTGGGAAGCACTACGTAAATAATATCGATATCGCGGTTGGATGCTATTTCGTCAAAATTATCGTAATTGTAGACATTTTTCCGTGGTATGTTATACTCTTCCATCCATTTCTTTTCATTATCCATGGTTCCCGTTACTATACCGGCAAGGTAGACATTTTTTGTTTCCTGCAGGGCCGGGGCAAGGATCCGCGAGCTGTAATTTCCCAGGCCTATCAGGGCTAATCCGGCCTTCTTTTTTTTACCGGTGAGCCGGGAAGGGCGGTTTCCGGACCGCGAGCCGGGTTGATGCCCGGTCACCCCGGTAAGGCTTCCGGGGTTATCCGGATTTGTTCCTGAAGCGATCGGGGATTGTCCTGATGGACTACCTGATGATGCATACACCGGCCGGAACCGGTTTAGAAAATCCGGCGGATAGTTGTTAAATTTTTCGGGATTATTGGCAGCTATTACAGGTGCGGCCAATGCGCCTGTGATCCCAAGCAATGACAATTTGATGAACTTCCTTCGGTCTGTTGTTTTTATTCTCCTGGTTTTCATTTGCTTACTTTTTAATTGATTTGCAAGCCATACCTTCCGGACGAAAGCCCCCTACTAAAGAATCCGGACTGAAACTGAATTACCGGCCTGGTTCGCACCATACATTCCGGGCGAAAGCCCTACTAAAGAATCCGGACTGAAACTGAATTTACCGGCCCGGTTCGCACCATACATTCCGGGTGAATCCACGCCAGGGAATTACCGGAGTCCGGACAATGAACTTTAACAAATAAAATTATTAATATCCTGCGCCAATAACAATTATTCCGGGCTTAAATCCATGGTAATTTTTCAAACCCGGCAGGAGAGAATTACCGGTAAAATGTGCCCGAAGGGATGTCGTCAAACCCGTCCTCATTTATTCTGCATGAAAACGGCCATTTCGTGCATCACTTAAATCAGCCCGTCTGCGGTTGGCGGAAACTGTCGAAGCGATATTCAAGATTGTTTGTGATAATGGTAAAACTTTGACGTATCAGGCCGGAAATCAAAGCCGGC
>SLGC01000035.1 GCA_007123885.1 Bacteroidales bacterium
ATCACCCCATTAGAACCACGTGACCCGTAAATTGCCGTTGCTGCCGCATCTTTTAACACCTCAACAGACTCGATGTCGTTCGGGTTGATCATGGAAAGCGGATCCTGCGTTACTGAATAATCCCGACCAGTAATAATTGTATTCACTTCAAGCCCTTGGCCTGAATAAATTGGGATACCATCCACAACCCACAACGGTGATTTTCCTGAACTAATTGAATTTTCTCCCCTGATCCTGATCCTGGATGGGGAACCGAGTGCACCACTATTGGTGGTGATGTGTACACCGGAAGCCCTGCCCTGTAATGCTTCTGTAACGGTTAAGGACTTCAAAGAACTGAGCTGTTCAGAATTGACCGATGCAACAGAACCTATTATATCGCGTGATTTTTGTGTACCATAACCCACTGCTACAACTTCTTCAATTCCAAAAAAATCTTCATCCATCACCACCGTAAAAGTCGTCCGTCCATCAATGGGTATTTCCTGTGTTTGCATCCCTACAAATGAAAACTGCAAAGTTTCTGCATTCAAAGGAATATTAAGCGAGAATTCACCATCTCCATTCGTTATAGTGCCAATAGTTGTTCCTTTTACAATTACATTAACACCGGGAATGGGATTTCCAGTCCGGTCTTTCACAATTCCCGTAATGCTGGCATCCCTGACCTGCCCGCTCACCTGTCCTTGCCGGGCTTCCTTAAGTCCCTTCTTGATACCAGCCAGGTACTCCACGGGTGAAAGGACGATTTGGCGGTCAATTACTACAAAATCTACATTGGTCCCGTTAAAAATATGGGTCAGGACATCATGGATCTTTATATCAGTCTCTCGCAGAATTATTTTCCTGTTTATGTCAACCATTTTCTGATTGAACAGGAAATAAAACTCGCTCTGGCTTTCAATTTCCTGCAATACACTTTCTACGGTTGTTTCCCCTGGGTTAAGTTGCAGATCGGTTATTTGTGAATATGTGACCCGGGCAAATACCTGCAGAACTGTGATAAGGAATAGGAATGTGGTTAGTTTCATGATCCTTAGTATTTTTCGCAATTCGCAAGAAAAAGTCACTGCTTTTGGAGAATCTTCATTTTTATTCATAATTTTGTAAAGTTTAGCGTTATAAAAATTTCTTCAGACCTTAGGTCATTGTTAAGGAGTAATGCTAAATAACCGCAGGAAAGTGTGCCAGCACTTTCCTGCTTTTTAGGGATAGTTTACTTCATAGGCAGTTTTTTAGGTTAATATATGGTTTCAGGGTTATTTATGTTTTAATAAAACATCAATTTCCTGTATCTTATAAGTCCCATCTTCCATTTTCTCTCTTGGTCTCTTAACAAATTTGATGGGACTTGTTAATTCCAGTAACTCCAATACCTGTTCGAGGTTTTCTTCCTCAAAGGTTGCCCAGTACGTATATTCGTTGATGCTCTCGTCCAGAATATTGAATTTAACATTATACCAGCGCTCAGTCCTCCTGAGTAATCTGTGCATCGGGTCATTGCGGAGAACCAGTTTATTGTCCTTCCATGCTGTATATTTTTCCGTTTGATCTATGATGATATCAATATTTCCCTCTTTCATCCGGAATTTTGCATGATGACCCGGATCCGTTCTTTTTAAGAATTCATATAACTCTGCCTGATTAGCAAGAATTTCCGGCTCACTGATTCGATGTACTTTCTCTTCGGTTCCGTCATCTTTAAAACTGTATATCAGGTGTTGGCCGGGTTTCATCCTTGCTACTGTTATGTCCTGGTTTTCACTTCTTTTTATCAATTCAATGGTTCCGGACTCAAGAGTAAACTCCTGGTAGCCTTCTTCCGGATAAGAGTATACGTTAAGTCTTGTCCCCAGCACTTTAATATCCAGTCCTGCTGTTTTGATAAGGAAAGGTCTCTTTTTGTCCCCGGATACATCAAAATAGGCTTCCCCGATCAGTTCCACCTCCCTGGAGTCATTTGAAAACCTGACGGGATATTTCAGACGGCTTCCGCTGTTCAGGCTTACCGTTGTACCGTCCGGCAGTTGGAAACGGCTTCTTACACCAAGCGGGCACATAATTTCTTGATAGACAACATCTATCTGGTTTTTCATCCACATTTTCTGACTGTGTAACTCCCAGGTAAAGTAACCTATCAGGGGCACCAGCAAAATTGCCGCAACACGGGCGAGATTTTTTAATACATGTGTGAATGCCACATGAGACCGGGATCTTAGGGAGAGGGGACTGGTTTTTGCAGTTCCTCCTTTAAGGTGAATATCATGATGGATTTTATCCAGGATCATATTCAGGTCCGTTTCCGGTTCCCGGGCTTCCAGATCCGTTTCTTCCCAGAGACGCCGCACACACTCTTCAAATTTGAAGTTTCTTTCAGGTGTAGTCAGCCAGCGGGTCACTGATTCCTTCTCCTCTTCACTTGCCTTTCCTTCAAAATACTTTTTCAGTACACTGTACCGGATTTCATTGCTATCTGAACTCATTGAAAGAAATTTATAATGGATAATTGAAAGTATCCGGTTTACCGGAGCCTAAATTATTCATAAACACTTATATAATGATAAATTCGTGTCATGGTATCTCTATGGAATAAATGATTTTGCCCTAAAGCTTAAAGGTTATTTCTACGTTTATGAATTAATCAGGTTAGAGCAATTCTCTATAACTCCTTTATATAAATACAATCGAAGCAATAAAAACACCTACTGTGATTGTGGATTTTTATCAATAACCCTGTGGGACCATTGAGAATTCTGGTGACATGTTTCAATACCTGGAACCGCTCCGGCCCCTGCCAGCAGGAAATCTACCATCCCGGCGACACCCTTTGGGATTTGACAAAGGTTAGACTGTCCATAACTGTACATAATTGTTCATTATCGGGCAAGAGGAAAGGGAGTGATATTTATTTTCTGGAGTTAAGTTGCAGGGATACAGCAGTCAGGCGAGTTTGGCATTTTTTTGGGTAAAAGGTATGGGATGTTAGCCGGAAATTTATTGACGATTTCATAAAAAATCGATTACATAGGTTAACAAACAGGTTTGACAGATAAGCTTTTAGGGTCGTAACCGTTATACTTGTTAAAAGGGAAACACGAAAATCAAGACACCATGCTGAAAAATTACCTGCTGATCGCACTAAGGGTACTCAAAAAAAACACTTTATTTTCAGTAATAAATATTGCCGGGCTATCCATGGGGCTTGCCGCATCTATTATCATCTACCTGTGGGTTTACGACGAATTGAGCTATGACAGGTTCCATGAGAATGCAGAACGGATTTACAGGGTGGAAAGGGATATGAAGCTTGAAGGAGTGCAGATGCAAATTCCCATTACTCCTCCGCCTGTAGGGCCTAAGATGCTTGAAGATTATCCCCAGGTTGAGGCCTTTGTGAGGATTGCAAATGATAATGTGCAGATTGAAGATGAGAACGGGGATCTTTACAATGAAAGGATTTTTTATGCCGACAGCTCATTCTTTGATATCTTTTCTTTCAGGCTGATCGGGGGGGATAATGATTGCCTTACTGAGCCATTTACCATTGCAATATCAGAAAGCTATGCCCTGAAATATTTTGGCGGCAACCCAGGGCCCGGAGGTGTTTTGAATGTCAACTACCAGGGTACAGTAAGGCCATACAGGGTGACCGCGGTATTTGAGGATTTCCCGCATAATTCGCATCTGCAGGCTGACCTTATCGGATCCTTTTCTTCCCTTTACAGTCTTCGTCATGAGCAGATGATGGTCAGCTGGATGGCCAGCCATCTATATACATACATACTTCTTGCTCAGAATACTAATGTGCCGGCATTTGAAAACAGCATACAGGATATGGTCGATGATTATTTCGCACCTGAATTCAGGGACTTCATCGCTTTTGATGATCCGCGTGAATTTTTGCGGCTGGAGTTAATGGTGGTTACTGATATACATCTGAATGCAAACAGGATATGGGAAGTGGAGTCTCCGGGAAGCCGGACGTCGGTGCTTGTCTTCAGCCTGGTTTCTTTGCTGCTTCTGATAATTGCAGGGATCAA
Source organism: Bacteroidales bacterium (assembly GCA_007123885.1). GTDB lineage: Bacteria > Bacteroidota > Bacteroidia > Bacteroidales > PUMT01 > PXAP01. The sequence goes on from SLGC01000035.1 coordinate 4,041, forward strand.
TTTTATGAACCTATCCACCGCCAGGGCCTCCCGGCGAGCGCTGGAGGTAGGTGTAAGAAAGGTTGCGGGTGCCTCAAGATCCCAACTGGTCAGGCAGTTCCTTGGTGAATCGGCCCTTTTCACTTTTCTTGCACTGGTGCTGGCCATAATCCTGATTGAGCTTGCTTTGCCCTGGTTCTCGCAGTTCACGGGTAAATCGATGTCTCTTTCGATGGTATTCGCTCGCTGGAACCCGGTGATTATTGGTACTGCATGGCTCGCACTGGCATTTTTTGCCGGGGCCTATCCCGCGTTCTTCCTGTCATCCTATAAACCCGCACATGTTCTGAAAGGTAAAAAAGGCGCTGAAGGCAGCCGGTTATTGCGGAGGGTGCTTGTTGCGGGTCAGTTTGCAGTTTCAATCGCGCTTATTATTTCTGCAATATCAGTTTACCGCCAGTTGCAATATATCAACAACAAGGATCTTGGCTATGACCGGTTCGGATTGATCAATATCCCGGTTGAGAACAGGTCTGTGTTCAACTCCTGGGAAGCACTCAGGGATGACCTTATGGCTATTCCTGAGGTGAAGGATGTTACGCGGTCGATGGTGATTCCCACAGATACGAGATATATGGATAATCCTCATGTGCTAAGGGATGACCCGGAAACCTATTTCCCGGTTGTGAACAGGGCGGATGACCGGTATCTGGATGTTTTCGGTATGAGACTGCTGGCAGGTTCGGGTTTTTCCCCTGCAATGGCAGGTGATACGGCATATCACTATATCATAAATGATGCTGCCCGCAGGATGTTCGGCTTCAGCAGTCCGGCCGGCGCAGTGGGACACAGGATCGGGCTTCTTTCCGGCAGGGAGGGAGAGACGAGCAACTGGGGGGAGATAATTGGTGTTGTTGATGATTTTCATTTTCAGCCATTAACCGAGGTGATCAAACCCATGGTGATCAGTACATCCTTTACCGGACATAACAATATTACCTTAAGGGTTGATGAGAATGATATGGCTCTGGCAAGCAGGTTGATAGGAGAGGTTTGGAACAGCCATTTCCCGGCGCAGATTTATAACAGCAACTTTGTTTCTCAAAATTACGAGAGGGTGCATCTTACCGAAAGCCGCCTGCAGATCATCCTTCTCCTCTTTACCTTTTTGTCCATTCTTGTTGCCTGTCTCGGACTCCTGGGATTGTCGGCATTTTCGGTTGAGCATAGGATCAAGGAGATTGGCATAAGGAAAGCAATGGGAGCCAATGTGTTGCAGGTTATAACCCTGGTAACGGGCGAATTTGCACGGCTTGTGCTCGTATCAGGTCTGATAGGTATGCCGGTTGCATATTTTATACTGCGGGGATGGCTCAATAATTTCCCCTACAGGAGGGACATCGAGATATGGGTCTTTGTTGCGGCGGCAGTGATCGGACTGGCAACAGCCATGTTTACGGTAGTTTTCCAGACATGGAGGGCCGGAAGGGTAAACCCTGTGGAAACGCTTAAATATGAATAAATGGATTGATGTGATGGAGAGTTTCCGGAGTAATTAATAAAGATCCAGGTCGGGCAAAAGCGAGATATGAGTTTTAGTCAAGCAGATTGTGGGGAATTTTCTCAAAGTAAGACCCGGTGCAACCTGGATGAACTGCCAGGGATTGTCGGAATATCAATTGTCTAAGTCAAAGGTTGTCTAACCACAATGCCTCACAACCCCTTCCTTTTCCAATCTTCTTTCGATTACTTCACTAGAAACATTAAATAATGAAGAGATCTTTGGAGCAATTAGAGAAAAAAGCTCTCCATTGCTCAAATTGGTGGTTTTTTTTAGTTCCTGTCGATGTTTAAGAAAATTTTCTACCAATGGATCAAAGGGCACAAGAAGCCTTCCGGCAAATTCAATTCGAACCAATTCATACCTTCATCTGGAATATTTCTTCTAAATTCAATCCAATGGTTGGCATTTTCAAATTTTAAACCATCGATTATGTGTCGATGTAAA
>SLGC01000078.1 GCA_007123885.1 Bacteroidales bacterium
CCATGTCGGTTGTTGAAAACAACTGCCAGTTATGCATGGTGAAAAAACCCGAGGTTGTTTGTTCATCATGGGTTGTATACAAAAACAAAGTGTCATTGTAAACCAGTGGCGCGGGATCGGCCGTAAAGATGGTCTGAACAATGGGGTTTTGAGCTTTTAGGTTAAATAACAATATGCTTGATATAAGCATAAACAGAAGCTTGATTTTATTCATTTTGATTGATAATTTATAATTCTTCGCACACCTGTGCAAGTTAAAAAAATCCTTCTGAATTCTGTGCGCAGCTAATTCCTGCAAAAAAGTAGTCGGGCATTGGTTGATTCTGTTTTCAGGAAAGGATATGATAGTTTTTACTGCCATAGTTTGCATTAAGGATAGTGCATTTCTATTACGAATAGAAATTAAAGATAAATTATTTGCATTTATAATAGGTGAGCTGGTCTATTTATGATAGTAACACGCGGAAAAGAGAGGTTAACGGACTTATAGATGCTCTTGGATGCTATGGGTTGAAAGAGGGACTGATCCTGACTGATTCTAAAGAAGACCACTTTGAGCAGGAAGGTTACAGGATTTCTGTAAAGCCCGTATGGAAATGGTTGCTTTACTGATCTGGTTTCTACCGGACAACAAAACGCACACCGATACAACCGGGAGTGACGTCCCGGCTGTCACCAGAACATCGGCCACACTTGCCAATATTACTGTTATGGCCTGTAAAGTTTACCTCACCGGCCTTATCAGGTAAGTCACCTCGGTGACTTCGGGAAAGACCTGGTATTTTGTCATCGGCAGGTCCGATGTATCGCCGAGCCCCCCTACCCTGTGGTCAATATTCAGGGTGTTGAATCCGGCCCTCTCCAGCTGGAACGGGTACATCGCCCTAGTCATATTATCGGTCGAATATTTATGCACGCTGAAATTAAAGGCTTCGGTACTTCCTACCCATATCCCCGTTTGGCCGTTTGAAAGCATGACCCACTCAACCTCGGTTTTGTTCCCGTGATCCTGGGGAATCAGGTAAGGCACATACTCCTCCTCCACAGTTGAACTGTATAACCCGATTTTCGCGCCGGTCTTCCGGTCGGGATATGTCTCAAAAGGCCCCCTCCCGTACCACTCGATCCTGTCGAACTGAACCGGCACCTCGAACCTGAATCCCTTTTTGGGCAGGTAATTGGGCATCGGTCCGTGCGGAATGGTCCTGACGTTCATGGTCAGTTCCCCCGAACCATTGATGGTATAGACCACCCTGTTCTCGAATGCCGTTGCCCTCATCCCCGCATGGTTGTACTGGATGAAGCTGATGGTGACATCACCGTTGTCATTCTTACTGATGTTGTAATTTTTCGCTTCCGCGGAAAGATTATCAATTCCGATTGAAAGCCACTCATTCTTTATCCTTGCCCCGAAACCCGGTGTCTGAAAGCGTGCTTCAATCTGCCAGTTGCCCCAGGGATCAATGTCATTGGCAAGCAGGGGCCGCCATACATTAAAGCGGGGACCCTCGTTGATCAGGCTTTCACCATTATAGGTCATGGATCTGAAAATGCCTGTATTCCTGTCAAGCTCATACCGGAAGTCTGCGCCCGTCACGATAATTACATCCTCCTGTTCAGTGACATCAGCCGAACCGGTTCCGGCCCCTGCGGTTTCAGGCAGGGTTAGTGTATGCTCAGCCCTGAACTGCTCCCAGGCTATTTCATGCCCCCGGGGTGCCCATGACCTTTCCTCCTTGAGTGAGAATGATATTTCCAGTATCTGGCTTCTTTCGGGCGACTGTGGTATGTTTATATAGGCCGTTTCACCGGGTTCCAGGTCAATCTGCAGGCTCTCCCTGCGTAATTCGTCGCCGCGGTTATCGGTGATCTTCCATATGGCATCAAGTTCGCCGAGGTTGGTAAAGTTAAACCTGTTGGTGATCCTAATGCGGCCGGCCTGCAGATCGGCGGCCTCTATCAGCACAGGCTGGGCCGATTTCTTTATCTGCCAGATCTCGGGCTGGATCGACCTGTCGGGCCAGACGATCCCATAGGTCCTCCCCCCCAAGCCGGTAAAAAAGAATTTGCCCTCATTTGTTATCTCATCAAAATCAAGATATAAAATGGCGGCTTCCCTTGCCTGGGCGGCCGACTGGCTTCTCAACTGCTCAATGGTCAGAGCCCTGTCATATATCCTTATTTGATCAAACACCCCGCTGCTCAGCTGGCCCGAAAACTCGCCCTGGTCGTGGATCTCCGCGTTCCGGCCGATGCAGAGCGGGTAAGGCCGGGGCCTCAGCGTTCCGCCGAAAGGCGTAACCGCAACCCTTTCGTAGTTTATATAAAGCTCAAGCTGGCTGCCGTTGTAAATACCGGCAACATGATGCCAGTTCCCGTACCAGTCGGCCGGCACCTGGGCCCTTGCAGAAACCCGCTGCTGACCCGCCACATAGAACTCCAGCGAGTTCCGGTCGTTCATCACGATCCCGTAATGGTGCGAGCCTTTTGCCAGGAAATTGTTGACAGGGTTGTCGATCTCGAAAGGCTTGACCCAAAACTCTATGGCGAGGGTATTGCCGTCCACATCGAGGCCTGGGTCCCTGTAAAATTCGACCCAGTCATCATGACCGGACAGGAAGATGCCGTTGCCGCTTCTTCCTTCCATTATCCGGGCCTTGCCCATTATGGCGCCGTGGTTACCGGCGGGCGACCTGTCCCTGGCCAGCTTTACCGGAGCCTCGATTCCCGGACTGATCCAGTCCCAGATGGCGCCGCCCGTGAGCCGCGGATATCTCCAGATCAGGTCCCAGTACTCGTCGAGGCCTCCCAGGCTGTTTCCCGTTGCGGCCAGGTATTCGTCCATAAAAGATGGCCTGTCATCGTTTTCGTAGAAATATTCGCCCTCGGCCATCCGCTTCATGTTCATCGGCGACCAGTACCTGGCTCCCACTATGTCTTCGAAGGGTATGTCCTCCTCGTTTCCGCCGTACATCCATCCCGGCCTGGAATGGTCATACTTTTTGCCCTCCAGTATGACCGCCTCCATATTCTCTCCCTCGCCGCACTCGTTCCCCGCGCTCCAGAAAATTATGCTGGTGAAATTCCTGTCGCGAAGAACCATCTTTTTGGCGCGGTCCCTGAACTGCGGCTCCCATTCGGGCCATTCTGAAATATATTCATGGGCATGGCATTCGACCCCGGCCTCATCAACGATATACATGCCCAGCTCATTGGCAAGCTCCATCAGCTCGACACTCGGCGGGTAATGCGAGGTCCTGGCCAGGTTTATGTTGAACTGCTTCATGATGATCAGGTCACGCCTGAGCGTTTCAATAGGAACGGCCTGCCCGTGCAGCGGATGGTGCATATGCAGGTTCACGCCGTTGAACTTTACCTGCACCCCGTTTACAAGTATCTGGCTGTCCCTTATTTCAACCTTCCTGAATCCGATCCGCTTTGAATATACCTCGGTGAGTCGCCCGTTGGCATCTTTAAGCCGCATGACAAGGGTATACAGATTCGGCTTTTCGGCCGACCATTTCAGGGGGTCCTTGACCTCCGCCCTGAAGCTGAGCTTTTGGTCCTGGCCCGGCGCCAGGTTTCCGGCTGATTTTCTCAGGGTGGGTATTACCAGTCCCCCGTCATCCATCAGATCGACCTCGATCGAGTACCCGCTGCGGGGCGAATCTGAGTAATTGATAAGATCGATGTCAAGCTGCAATTCGGCATCCCGGTAGTTCTGATCCAGGTCGGTCACAACGTAATAGTCCCTCATATGCACCCTGGGAGCTGCAAAAAGGTAAATACTCCTGTAGATCCCGGACAACCTCCACATATCCTGGTTTTCGATATAGGACCCGTCGCTGTAACTTAAAACCTTAACGGCAATCGTGTTCTCCCCCCGTCTGATAAAAGGGGTCACATTGTATTCGGCAGGCTCGAAACCGCCCTGGTTATAACCCACGGCCCGGCCGTTAATCCAGACATAGGAGGCCGACTTCACCCCTTCAAAGTGAAGGAATACTTCCCTGCCGTCCCAGTTCCGGGGTAACCGGAAGGTGCGGACGTAACATCCCGTGGGATTATAATCTTCGGGCACATGAGGAGGATCACTTATAAAGGTAAGGGGGATATTGCGGAACTTACCGTGGCCAAAGCCCTCCATCTGCCAGTTCGAGGGGACCCTGATGTCATCCCAGCGGCCGGTGCGGTATCCCGGGGCGAAAAAATCGGCAGGCACATCGGCGGGCTTCTCAAAGAGCCTGAATTTCCATGTGCCATCCAGGCTCATAAAGAATGGAGATGCGGACCTGTCGTTCTTGATCGCCTGCTGCTCGTTATCGTACGGTATCAGCGGAGTATGCATCTCAGCCTGGTTGATCTCGAAAATACTGACATCCTGCCACTCCCTTCCGGTGAAGACAACCTGGGAATGAATCTGGATGGCCCAGATAAGCGTTAATGCTGAAATAATAATTTTTTTATTCATAATGGAGCATGGGTTGAAGTTGAGATCCAATATTACAGGTGAGAAAGAAGTTTCTTCATCATATTAACTCTTTCGCTATAGATATTGCCTATATTTTTCATTCTGTCTTTTAAATGTGCCTGGGCACCGGGATAATCCTTCCAAATTTGTCGTAAGGTATCGGTAATTTGCTGGCCGTCGGTTTCTTCGATTTCGAAAATCCAGTTATCAAAACCTAAATCATAGTACATCTGGCCCTTGATGGAATCTTCCGGTTGCCTTAAATAGAAGAACGGTGTCCCGTTATAAGCTGCAATTATCGGAGAATGACACTCAAAGCTCAAAACCGTATGGGCTTTTGCATAAACCGACGCAGCTTCGTCCGGCAGCCAGTATCCTCTCTTGATCACAAAGGGTTTAACATCGGCAGGCAATGGATCTATCAGCAGTTCATCCATGATATCCATCTGATAGGTCATTTCCGGACACACCAGCACCTTATTCCCGGTTTCCCTTACCCATGCAATCATTGCCTCCCTCATTTTTGCATGGTCCCACTCCATGGTTTGTTCATTTGTTTTCTCCACATGGTTAATCCAATCCTGGCTCCAATCATTATTGTTTGGATAGATCGTGTGATAAGGCGTATACCTTAGCCTGGGGATTACACAAATAAACTTCCTGGCTTCCAAACCTGCCTGGTTAAGAAAATTTTCTGCTTTGGCAGGATTATTAATATGCATGTAAAATGTTGCATCCGGGGCAAAACCTATATGCGGGCCTTCAATACCCGCCTTCTTCAGGTGTTGAATAGAGTTGGTTTCCCTGGTGTAAATGAAGGATGCCTTCTTTAAAATACTTTGATGGTATTCACCTGGATTTTGCAGGGTTGTTCCGAAAACACCGAAAGGTTTATCAGTATGCTTCATCCAGCATGCCAGATTATCTGCTCCCACCAGCAGCGGACCAGAGCCATGCACCATTATGTCTGCTTCATTAATTGCAGCCATTACTTCCTGGTTTGTATCTTTCTCCGGAGTAACTCCTCCATATATAATCCTGACTTTGGGAAAATTACGGTTCAGCAACTCCTTTACCTCTTCTCCGCCGGTTCGTTTCCATAAGATTACCCTGGCTTCCGGCAAAAAGACTTCAAATACATGAAGCAATCCGGGAGTGTGCGCAATATCGCCGATATTCACATTTTGCCAGCCGGAAACAAGGAGTATGACCGGATTCTTTTTACGGGTTCTTCCCAAAACAGCTCTGGATGTTAATAATCCGGCTGAATACAACCCTGTTTTCTTTAACCACTCACGGCGGTTGATAATTTTCTGCTCTGTATTACTATCATGCATAGTTCGTAAATTGGGCGTTCAAAATACGAAAATTTAATTACAGTCAAATATGGCTTTTGATGCCTTACCTGTCCTGAAGCTTCCTTTTCGGGAATTATTTGTATTTTACGCATTTTCCAGAGTTAGAAATGAATGTCACATCTGA
>SLGC01000146.1 GCA_007123885.1 Bacteroidales bacterium
ATACCCTCCTACCGGACAGGGTTCTATTACAGGTCATTCATCCGAGAGCTTTATAATGCGGGATATGATATCTGCCGGGATTGCCATTTATGATGAATACCCTGAAATGTATGAGCTGGCTACCACCAGCATATGGATGCCGGTTCCTTTCAAATCTATCACCACGGACCACTTGCTACCGAATCAGGATTATACGCCGGCACAGATGGTGCTTATAACAGCAACCACTGCCGCAATTACTACTGGCGCACAGTAGCACATAATTCGTTACTGATTTATGATCCGGATGAACAATTTGACCATCGCGGTCTGTATAGCAATGACGGTGGACAGAGACTTGTCAACCACCGGTATGAACCACGTACCCTGGAAATGTTGCTGGATCCGGAAAATGGTTACAAAACGGGCGAAGTCCTGACGCAGGGATTTGGCCCATGTCCCCATTCACCGGATTATACCTATCTGAAGGGCGATATAACTAAAGCATACAGCTCAAAGGTTGATAAAGTCAAAAGATCTTTTGTTTTCCTGAATCTTCATGATAATGATATTCCTGCAGCGCTGATTGTCTTTGACAAGGTCATCTCTGTCAATCCTGAATTTGAAAAATTCTGGCTTCTTCACAGCATTGAAGAACCAGTAATCGATGGAAATGAAGTAATCATAACCAGGACTACAGATGGAGACAGGGGGAAGCTTGTAAATACCGTACTGCTGCCGGAGGCAGATAATACAAGATTAAAACCGGTGGGTGGTCCCGGAAAGGAATTCTGGGTCTTCGGCACAAACTATGAAAATCATTTACGGCAGTCACTTGATGAAAGTACACATGAACATTCCGGGTGGCGTATTGAACTTTCACCGGAAAAACCTGCCAGGGAAGATTATTTCCTTAATATAATGCAAGTGATGGAAAATCACCGGCAACAACTTAATGTAAAAAGGCTGGATGGGACAAATCTGGTTGGTGTGCAAATTGCTGACAGGCTGGTATTCTTTGGAAAGGACTCTGAAGAAATAATCTCTGCCGGTTTTACGATAAATGATGATGGAAATTCAAAGGTTCTTTTGACCGACCTTACTCCGGGAACCTGGCAGGTGGTAAAGGATGGTCACATTGTTATTCCTGCCGTCAATGTAAAAGGAGAGGATGGAATTTTATATTTTACCGGCACAAAAGGAGATTATTCGCTTATACGCAAGCAGTAAAATTAACCTTTTCTCCAGCCTGGCCCCAATAGGTATTTATCTGAATATTTTAATACCATACTCTGCAGAAACCCGGAATGAACAAGCCCCCGCATCTTTCTCAGATACAGGGGGCCCTTGTTTACCCAATGTTGACCGACCAGGATTCGAACCTGGACAGGCAGAACCAAAATCTGCAGTGCTACCATTACACCATCGGTCAGATTTGCAAAATTCCTGCAAAAATAACAAAAAAAAGCAAAGCGGGAAACTCCCGGTAATAAATATGGTTTACACGTTTTTACCTCGCCCTGGAGCCTGGAAGCGACCCCGGGAAACATGATCACCTGAAAACATTTCCAAATTAGAGCATATATCTAAGGCCGTGAATTCCCAGGCCGGGGCAAATTTGTAATAACTATTTTGAATTCCGCTCGTTAAGCCTCCTGATCTCTCCACGTGGTATGATCCTGTCCATGCGGTCGCCGATATCAATATCCATATCCTCAGGCAGTACCAGTCGGAGGTTCAGTTCCTCGAATTTCCAGAACCTTCCGGGTTCCAGTGCAAAAAGGTTGTCGAAAACAAGGAGAGAATCAACCTGTTCCCACCGGTACCCTATCATCTCGGCATTAAGTTCAGCCTGGAACGGACTTGAACCTCTGGCCCTTTTCTCCAGGATAAGTTCGGGTACATCTACTTCAGCATATCTCACTCTGAGAGAGGGGCGGGAATAGAAACCCTGCCGTTGAGGATCTTCATATAAACCGGGATGGTCAAACCAGGTGATCTCTTTAAGTCGTCCCATACCGACCCTTTCGTTCAATCTTAAATATAAAATATTGCCGGGAAGAGTATCGATGGCGACGGTTTCACTGGTGCTGCCCCTGAAAGCAACTTTTCTGCTCTCCACTATACCCATGGTGAAAAGCACGGAAACACTTATAATCCAAATGATAAGGACAGCAATGCCAATTCCCCTGCCGCCGGTTTTCAGGTTGAATAGTAGTTTAACTCCTGCATAAATTATGGCGATAAGCGGAATCGACACCGCAAACAGCAGGGCAGTCAGTATTATGTTCAGATTAGCAGGATCAATAAATGCGGAAAGCAGGCGGCCAACAGGTGTGACATCAATATTCAGTAATTCAGGGGTAATTGTAAAATTAAATAATAGCATTCCCAGAAAAGCAATCAGCGCAAAGAAACCGGCAAAAACAAATACCGCTCCGACAAGAACAACCACCACCTTTGCAAGGACTACAAAAATCCGGCCCACAACCTGCAATATTTCCTCAACGGCAGACGATGTCCTGCCGTATCCTTCAGTTTTTTCAAATTTTTTGAAACTGGCTGTGACACTTTCATATTCATCCTTTATAGTCTTTTCAATATTAGTCACCGTTACGGGTTCACCACGCATCTCAAGCTTCTGGGAAATAGTGACCGCTTTGGGAACCGCTATCCACAGGATGATATAAACAAGTCCCCATACCCCGTATCCCGCGATTAAAAGGATCACGAAAAGTATCCTTAACAGCAGCGGATCAATCCCGAAAAAAGCACCCAGTCCACCGCACACACCACCAAAAACGGAATTATCCGGATCACGGTAAAGGCGTCTTCTGCCCCTGCCGCTATATTTCTTCTCATCCTTACGGGCTGACGGTTTCCCTTCATCATCTTCAACCACCCCGATGAAATCGCCTGGGTCTCCCATTATTTCAATAACTTCATTAACATGCCCAATGGTAATCACCTGTTTCAGGGCATCCGTGCGAACCTGGAACAGTTCAGCCATCCTGGCTTCAATATCATCAACTATCTCTTTCCCGCCTTCCTGGTCAATGAAATAAGATTCAATGACCTTAAGATAGTTTTTCAGCATTTCATATGCATCTTCATCGATATGAAAAATGATGCCTCCCAGATTTACTTTGAATGCTTTTTTCATTTTACTCAGTTTTAGGAGTCGGGACTGTTCCGTTTCCTGTTAATTGAACCAACGGCAGTAATAAGATCTTTCCATGATCTGTCCAGTTCATTAAGAAATGACCTTCCTTCTTCCGTAAGTGTGTAGTATTTTCTTGGCGGTCCCTGCTGTGATTCTTCCCACCGGTAGCTGAGCAAACCGGCATTTTTTTGCCTGGTAAGCAAAGGATAAAGGGTTCCCTCCACCACGATCATCCGTACTTCTTTCAGCTGGTTGATTATATCAGATGCGTAGGCATCATTATTTGCCAGTATGGACAGGATGCAATATTCCAGCACGCCTTTTCTCATCTGTGCTTTTGTATTATCAAGCTTCATATTGTATTGATATTTTTAGCCGGTAATTAAAAATCTGCAGTTCCACTTTTTGAAAGCAGGAGCATCCGGATTCAGATTTTAAGATTCCTTCTTATATTTTCAAATTCCTCCCTTACTGCCCTGCCAATATTATTAATTGTTACAGGTTCTCCACGCATTTCAAGCTTCTGGGCCGTAGTGAGTGCAGGGGGTATTACGATCCACAATAACAGGTAGACCAGCACTCCGGAAAATGCCACAAGGGCAAGTATTACAAATATGATCCTTACCCATACCACATCAATTGACAGATAAGCAGATATGCCGCTGCATACACCACCAAGAACCCTGCGGTCGACATCACGGTAAATTCTCCTTCTTGTGCGGCCGTATTCTACGGATGGTTCTGTTTCTGATTCCGTAGCACCGGAAAATTCTTCAGGCTCACCCATTATTTTTATCACCTCCTCAACCTCATTTACAGTCACCGAACGAGTAAGAGAATGACCATCCCGGCTGAGCAACTCGGCAATGCGAACCTCAATATCATTCATTATTTCCAACTTGTCAGGATTTCCGGCAAAGTAACCTTCAATTCTCTCCAGGTAGAGTCCCAGTAATTCGTATGCGTCTTCATCAATGCTGAAGACAGTTCCTCCAAGATTTACAGTTAGCGTCTTTTTCATAATACCTGCTATTACAAATTTATATTCATTACAAAGATATATAAAATATTTACTACTATGCAATACATAGTATTATTTTTTTCAAAATATTTCATAAAAATTATCCTTTGTTTCTCACACAGGCCTTTCGGGCAAAGCCCCGCCAGGACATTACCGCGACCATAGGACGCAGGTTTTGAGTTAAGCTAAAAGTTGATAATAAGTAACTTGTGATTAGAATTAATTCCATCATATTTGTCGTCTTAAAGGCTGTAGTAAGTTTCTGCCAGGAATGCAGATATACTAATATGCTGCATAACATATATAGTTGAGAAAATTCATGTTTACAGGTGATCGATTTCATTATATTTGTCGAAACCGGCTCGATTGCCCCTGCCTGGCCAATTATACAGATCAGGTGAGCTTATCCAGGGCAGATTTAACTTCTTTAAATAGTTCATACATATTGATATCAACCTGATTACCGTTAAATACCAGAGTTTTTTACATAATACCCGGAAAATATGGATAAAAACAGAATAAGAGCAATACCAAGAAGAAAATTTCTCGAAATGAGCATGAAGGGAGGACTTATCATTGCGGCCACCCCTTCACTATTGGGCCATCTTACCTCCTGTACCCCGCAATCAGCCGCACCGGGGCTTGACCTTGAAAAACCGGTGCTTGACAGGGTAATTGCCAAAGCACTTTCCAGAGGAGGTGAATTTGCAGATGTCTACCTGGAAAACAGGATATCAAGGCAAATAATAATGGAAGAATCGCTTTTCAGAAGCGGATTGTACGGCATATCCCAGGGAGCCGGCGTAAGGGTCGTCTGTGGAGACAAGACCGGATTTGCATATACTGACGAGATCTCGGAAGAAAACCTGATGAGAGCTGCAGAAGTTGCCTCCTACGTGGCAAGAAACTCGTCAATCATAACTCCTGTGAACATTGCCACTGCCGAACGTGAATCTTTTGTTTCAGTCAGTCAGCCGCTTAATGAAATTGCTGATGAAAGACGTATAGAGATCATGGAAAGGGCAAACCAGGCAGCAATGGATTACGATCCGCGTATTAAAATGGCAAAGGTGGATTATTATGACCAGGTCAGAAGCAGGGTTATTGCAAACAGTGAAGGCATTTACCTTCGCGACGAACTGCCTCTGCTGTTCTTTATAGTTGAGACCATGAGCGAGGAAGGGAACAATCGCCACATGTCGCGCGAAAGGGTCAGCATGCATACGGGATTTGAAATGTTTGACCGGCATACTCCCGAAGATGTTGCCCGGAGTGCCGCCAGGGAATCGATCGATATGCTTAAAGCTGAGGATGCACCAGCCGGGATCATGGATGTTGTTATGATCAACGGCTGGGGGGGTGTACTTATCCATGAGGCGGTGGGCCATCCGCTTGAAGCCGACAATATCGCCAAAGGCATCGGGGCATTTACCGGCAAGGTAGGTCAGAAAGTTGCTGTAGATAATTTTACCCTTGTGGATGACGGGACCATCCCAAACCTTCGCGGCACCATCAATTTTGACGATGAGGGAACGCCTGCTCAACACAACGTGCTTATTGAAAACGGCGTTCTTAAAGGCTACATGACTGATATCCTTTCGGCCAAACAACTGGACATGGAACGCACCGGAACCGGAAGGCGCCAAAGTTTCCGCCATATACCAATACCGCGGATGACCAATACCTTTATAGAAAATGGGACTGACAAGCCTGGAGATATAATTGCTTCAACGAAAAAGGGACTTTATGTCCAGAGCCTTAGCGGCGGAAGCGTAAATCCTGTTACCGGAGTTTTCAACTTTACCTGCAGGGAGGCCTACATCATAGAAAACGGCCGGAAGGTACAGGCTGTTAAAGGTGCCACCCTGATAGGGTCCTGCATGGGTATCGTATCCAGCATTGACGCCATTGGCGATGACCTTGATTTCGCACCGGGAATATGCGGCAAGGGAGGACAACAGGCCGAAGTAACCTGCGGCCAGCCAACCGTCAGGATAAGAGGTATCAATGTAGGCGGAAGCCGGGCTTAATGTCGAACTTAAAAAATTATCATAATGAACTATAAAGAATTAGCAGAGACCCTCGTTGAAAGATCCCTCCGGCTCGGAGCTGATTCTGCCGAGGTTTATCTTCAAACCGGCAGGAATCTCTCTATCAGGATCCGGAATTCAGACATAGAAACTATCCAGGAGGCCGCAACGGCCGGTGTCGGTATAAGAGTTATTGTTGATGGCAAAACCGGGTTCAGCCACAGCAATGACATGAGCCGCAGTGCACTGGATGACTCCATCAGCAGGGCAATAGCTTTTGCAAGACTTACCACGCCCGACGAAAGCAATGTGCTTCCTTCAGATGCAGGCTATACTGAGGTGGAAGGATTATATGATCCTGAAATTGCCCGTGTCAGTATGGACAGGAAAATTGAAATGGCCCTTAAGGTGGAAGAGTTGGCCATGCAGGATCCAAAGATAACCCACAGCTCAGGTTCTTCCTTTGGAGAAAGGGAAGGGGAAATCTTTATAGCCAATTCCAAGGGAATCTCAAAAACATATAGATCCTCCTTCTGCTCTGTTGGTGTGGGAGTAGTGGCTGAAAAAGGAGATCAGAGAAGAACAGGCTGGGAATCATCTGCCAGGAGATTTTTTGGTGACCTAGAATCACTGGAAGATATCGCTTCCGGTGCAGCACAAAAAGCATGGGAACTGCTTGACCCTCAAATGGTCAGGACCCAAAGGACGCCGGTTATCTTCGATTCGTCTGTTGCATCCTCACTTCTTGGTGGTGTAATCTCTGCTGTGAGCGGCGAAAGAGTGCTTCAGGGTGCCAGTTTTCTTCAGAATTCAATGGATCAGCAGTTTGCAACATCCCTGCTTACAATAACAGATGACGGAACAATAGCAAAAGGGACGGGCAGCTCCCCTTTCGACGGTGAAGGCGTACCCACCCGTAAACGTGTTCTTGTTGAAAACGGGGTGCTTCGTGGGTTCCTTTACAATACCCAGATAGCTGCAAGGGCCGGAGCCGAAAGCACCGGCAATGCTTCAAGAGGCGGATATACCCGTCTGCCTGGAATAGGCACACATAACATATATCTTGCTTCCGGCATTCACAGTCAGGAAGATATTATTTCTGCCACCGACAGGGGCTTGCTGCTTAAAAGTGTTACAGGGTATGGCCTCAACCCTGTAACAGGCAATTTCAGCGGAGGGGTAAGCGGATTCTGGATCGAAAAAGGAAAGATCGCCTTCCCGGTCGAGGGACTTACTGCTGCAGGCAGTGCAGAACAGATCCTTAACGGGATCGACATGATGGGTAATGATATTGACATGAACCGTTCATTTGCCTCACCGAGCTTCCGCATTGCCGAAATGCAGATCGGAGGTTCCTGATAGATCCGCCGGTTTATCTATAATATTGGTCAATCCGGGTCCTATCCACTCAGGCACTATATTCCGATGCCCGTGGCCCGATCATATCAGGCAGTCAGGATCCTTACCTATTCCTACTCTCAGTTACGGACAGGGTGCTGCATTTTATTGATTCTTTATTGTAAACACGGTTTTAATTGGGAAGGTTATGTAAATTTGCATAAGGAACTCTTTGGCTCCAGGAATAATTAAATCTTACCGATATGACCCGATTTCTGATTTTTGTTATCACCCTGTCACTAAACCTGGCTCTTACTGGCCAGGAATACAACATCAAGCCCGTGATGGAATTGAAAATAGCCGATAAACTTGGCCAGTTAAGGGCAGTACCTGTTCAGGCAGGCGAAAATCATCCCCATGCAATAGCCATTATGTATTCTGAAGAATATGAGGTTGATCCCTGGGAAGGTATGTTCTTTTTTCCCAAGCATACTCTTAAAGTTATGGTAATAACCGTTGAAGGCGAAGTTTTATGGAAAAAGGACCTGGGGGAAGGGGTCGTTCCCGGAATATGGTTCAGTCCGCTTTTTGCCTTCGATCTTAACCAGAATGGTTATGACGACTTATGGATCATAAATAACCGTGACCATGAACACCCGCTTAATTACAGGCATTACGTGCTCGAGAGACTGAATGTTGAAACCGGTGAACTTTTGGATGAGATTCCCTGGCCACATCCCGAAGTTCCCCAAACCTTATCTGCCCTTTACCGGCATTTCATAATGGGAGGTTATGTAAGGGGAGAGCCTGTGCTGCTGACAGCCCAGGGAACATACGGCCCAATGAGGATCCAGGCTTGGAACAGCGATCTTACCAGGCGGTGGGAGCATTACATTCCTGCAGATGCACCCGGTGCACTTGGCAGCCACGTCACTCCGGTGGTTGATCTTAATGGCGATGGTGTTGATGCCCTCTTCTGGGGCGAACGGCTTATAGAACTGGATACCGGGCAACAACTGTTTTGCGCTGATGAGGATACCTGGCAGGGTCACAGCGATATTATCCAGCCGGTTTATGATTATGACAATAATAAATGGTATTTTTTTACCTGCCGTGAATCACACGACAGACAGGCGCCCCGTGTTGCCTTGTATGATTCCAGGGGAGATAGAGTGTGGGGTGACCTGGACAGGGGCCATATAGATACAGGATGGGCAGCCCGGCTGGGTGATAATGGCGAACCTTATGTACTCGGTGTGAAGGTTGGACAAAAGATCAGGACGGCCGAAGGAGAAACACGCACCGAAGTAACGGAATTTACCTATAAAGCTTTCTGCGGCGAACCTGTAGAATTCGGATTTGATCTTTATACTACCATCCCGGTCGATCTTAACGGCAACGGGATCCATGAACTGGTAAAAGGTTATTTTGAAGGAACAGGGGATATTATTGACCGTCATGGCAATATAATTGGCAATATAGGAGGTTTGTCTGCCATGGCGTGCAAATTCACTTCAATGGAAGGAGAACAGATATTATCATACTCCAGGGATGGCTGGATCAGGATCTGGGCAGATTTGAATGCCAGGGATAACCAGAGAGCTATCAACAGGTATAATAATCCTTTTTACCGGATAAACAGAATTCAGACCGGAAACGGTTACAATCTTTTCAACCTGGGAGGAATTTGAGTTTTATATTTATCTCTGAATATGGGGATAGGCTTCTTCCCTTGCTTCAGCTTCTTCCAGCCAGGCAGGAGCCACTTCCTCAAGAAAGACCCGGTTCCTTCTTCTTATCTCATCCATGTCAAGTCCAAGAACTTCCTGTGCTTCTGCCATAGTATTGAATTGTGGGATTTCAACAGGCTGGTTCACACCGTATCTGGCGAGAACATGGGACAGAAGCACCCTGGCTTCCTGTGACATGTCAATGGAAGTTCCCAGAACCCTGAGAGATTCTGCAGGTGAATGAAACCCGTATCCATTGGCGGCAGCTACCCAGTCCCAGCGCCACTGCGACCGGCGGATCAGTTGAAGGATCTCTTCCATCTCCTCGTCGACAGCACCGGCTTCCCATGCCACTGCCGCTTCGAGGTGTAATGTCGCCAGGTTCCTTTCGGCCCTTCGCCTCAGTTCAAATACCTTATCCTGCCGGTCGTATACGATATTCCTCAGGTCTTCTTCACTCTCACGATGGCAGACCTGGCATGAGCCGGCAATATCGGCCAGCGGGCTTCGCAGATGGTGGTTGGTAAATTTGATCCCCCCTTCCCTTCTGTACGGCATGTGACAATCAGCACATGACACATCCCGTGCAGCATGGATTCCCGTCCTGTAAAGTTCATAATCCGGATGCTGTGCCTTCACCATCGGCGCCCTGCTCAGGGCATGAGTCCAGTCAGCGAAATCAAGGCTGTCAAAATAGTATTCCATCGCTTCGGCGGTAAAGCCGTGATCAAAAGGAAACATCAGATAGCGATCCCCCGTCCTGAAATAATATTCCACATGACACTGGGCACATACCAGTGACCGCATTTCCTGATGAGTGGCCTGCCTGATATCCTCTCCTCTTCTTTCCCACGCTTCGATCAGTGCCGGCCTTGTTATTCGCAGGTTCATCGTTTCCGGATCATGGCAGTCCTGGCAGCCGATATGATTTACTACTTCGCTTCCCAGCTCTTCCCATGTACTGTTATAAAATTCTCCCACTCCCAGCTGGTCCATCATCCTGGGCACATCAGTGCTTTTGCACGTCCAGCAGGTTGCCGGTTGGGGTATGGTAGTGCGAAGGGTACGGTGGATATCGGTAACCGAATAATAATGTCCACGTGCCTGTTCATAATCAAAACTAAAGGCATATCCTGCCCACATGATAACCATTTCCGGATGCCGGTCAAGATATTGCACATGGGTTGAACCTGCATACCTGCTCTCAAAGGTTGTATCCATGGTTCTCACATAGGATTCATACTGCCGCGGAAAATTTTCACCCCATATATAATTCCTCGGTTCAAATTCAGGGATGGGATGAACCATCTGAAAATAGAGTTGTGCCTCACTCCGTCTTTCCACTATGGAGGCGGCAAAAATTCCCAGAATAAAAACAATTATTACTGTTGCCAGGAACAGTACCCAGTTTACCCACGGTTTTCTCCCGGAGGGTTCTTTACCGGAGGGTTCTTTATTTGAAGCCATATTTTCGAGTTTTTCAGTTTGCCGGTCTTTATATTATAAGCCTTATTTTACCTGATCTCAATTGCCTTACCGAAAACAGCCTTTACCTGCTGTCCCGGGAAAAAAGATCCTGAAGCCACCGGGGAAGAATCCCGGGAAGCCGGGGTACCAGTGAATGCGGAGTAGCTGCAAGGCTCCTTGAAGTCCCATGTGGTACATCACGGTGGCAATCCCAGCACAGTTTCCCTTCTCCTTCGAGATGATGGCTGATATCCACCTCGACCAGCTTTGTCATATCCAAGAGATCAAGATGACAACGAATACAGTTTTCCTGTACTACCCCCATCCCCCTTTCCTGTATCATTATAACCTGAGGCTCTGTCCTTGCAGTAAATATCCTGGCATGACGGAAACCATCGGTTGCCTTAACATAATACTGCCTGAAAATATTATCCTGCGGAACATGGCATTCAGAACAGGTAGCCCGTTCACGATGGCTGCCTTTGGCCCAGGTAGCGTACTGGGGAAACATCACATGACAGTTAATACATGTTTCCGGCTGGTCTGACAGATAAGAGTGTGCTTCGGATGCATGAAAGATCAGCAGGGATATCCCGACCATAACGCCAAGCAGAATTATTACCCCGGGTTTCCATCCCGGAGGAGGTTCAAGAGCCCTGAAGAGACGGGATATTTTTCCCATGTTGGAATCTTAATTTGAATTTCAGGCAATCAGGTTTGCGCAACGACAGCAACATCCTGAAAATCCGCAAATATATGAAAAGGCGATTTGAGCAGCCAGAATACGGTGATCCTTCAAATTCACTTAAAGAGACTTTTAATGGCTATAACCTAAATTACAAAAATATCCTCTTATTACCAACGACCGCGACAATTTGAAATTAGTTTAATTAGTGTAATTGCATGACACTTTCTCTTCTGCCGGTATAAAATACATAAGCTGGCAAGCATTAAACATTCTGTATAATGTATTGTTAATCCAATGTAACCTAAACAGTAAAAAACAGAAAACATGAAAAAAGAATCCGGTGAAGTGGATGTAATAGTTCTTGGTGTGGGAACAAGCGGTGAGGATATTTCACTGCAACTTCTTGATGCGGGACTGGATGTTGTGGGTATAGAACCTTCACTTGTAGGAGGAGAATGCCCCTACTGGGCCTGCCTGCCCTCCAAGATGATGATACGCGCTGCCAACTCATTAAAAGAAGCCCGGCAAGTCAACAGCTTTGCCGGTGAGGCAAAGATAACCAGCAATTGGAATGTGGTTGCAAAACGGGTCGGTGATCTGACAGCCAACTGGAATGACTCCGGAGCAATCAAAAGGTATGAGGAGCATGGCGGACGGGTAATCCGTGGGTTTGGTAAGCTTGATGGTCCAAATACTGTAATTGCTGATGGGCAGACTTTTACTGCAAAAAAAGCCATTGTGATAGCAACAGGTTCCCGGCCTTTAATGCCACCGGTGCCTGGTCTTGCCGATACCGAATTCTGGACCACACACAGCATAATGCAAATGAAAGAGCTGCCTGATTCAATGATCATTATGGGTGGCGGTGCCAGCGGCTGCGAACTGGGACAGGTACTGGCAAGATTTGGTGTCGATATAACCATTATTGAGATGCGGGACCGCCTGCTTCCTGATGAAGAACCCGAAGCATCAGAAGTGCTGGAGAATGCTTTAATTGATGAGGGCATTAAAGTGCATTCCGGCACTGAAGTACAGAAGGCAGACTTCATGAACGGCTCATTTTCCGTAAAGCTGGCAGGTGGGCAGGAATTGAATGCTGATCGCCTGCTGGTAACAACCGGCCGTAGGGTTGAGCTTGAAGGTCTGGGATTGGAATCGATTGACATTGATGAAACTTCCGATTTTCTGCCGGTTGATGAGAATATGCAGGTTAAAGGTAATATTTATGCTATAGGTGACGTAACCGGAAAAGGATTTTATTCGCATGTAGGTTTGTACCAGTCATCCATAGCAGCGGCTCACATTCTGGGTAAAGTTCATCACTCGGCAAGCTATCATGCCGTGCCCTGCGCGACCTTTACCGATCCGGAGGTTGGTCGTGTGGGCCTGACCGAAGCTGAAGCAATTGATGCAGGAATTCCTGTTGCTGTTATAGTAAAGCAACTCCCATTAACATTCCGTGGAATGGTTCATGGTGTTGAATCAGGTATGGTCAAATTAATTGCTGACAGAAAGAAGGATATCATCCTTGGCGCTACTGTTGCTGGCCCATATGGAGTGGAAATAATGGGAATGCTTAATCTGGCAATACATGCTCAAATTCCCATTTCTGAACTGCGAAGCATAATGTATGCATTCCCCTCATTCTACAGTACAATAGGCGAGGCAGTGGGAGCATACGGACGCGGAGTTACAACTGCACTTGATCCATCCTATGAAGGTATCAGGATACTTGATGCCCTGGTCCACACGGTGGGTCAACCAGGAAAATAGATCACAATGTTTTTTAATTACCCCGTCCGGAACCATGAAGCTATTTTGACCTTTGGTCGAACTCACATACAGTAAACCGATCATTGATCAATATTTTTCAGATGTGATTTTCAATATCCTCACAAAATACAATGAAAATATTTTCTTGGTAAGATACTTGAGGCCAATGATCTAATTTAAATATTTACTTATGAAGGAGCTACTTGTTCATATACTGGAACCTGCAAAAGCAAAATTATTGATTACCTATGCTGCATGCCTCGCCAAAGACCTGGAGCTTACGGTACGGTACCTCCTTGTACAGGCACCACCTCATTTCCCGTTGGATCTGCCGGGTAGCATCCGCTCTTCCGGTAAGATGACCGTTCGTGATATTGAAAATGAAAAAGAGAAGATCAAACACCATTTTGAACTCCAGATCGAAAGTGCAAAAGCTTCGGAGCCGGGCCTGCCCATTTTGGACTATGACATTGAAGTTGGCAATCCACCGGAGGTTATTTATGAATACTGCGAAAACAGGGATGTAGAGGCCGTTATGCTCAGCAGCTCCTCAAAAAATGCCATGTTTTCTGATGATGAGAGTAATGTTGAAATAATCAAAAAAATAAATAATCCGGTATGGATCATTCCAGAAGGTATTGCTTACAATCCTTTTTCAGAGATAATTTATGCAACAGATTACCACCAGGAGGATCTGCCAAATATGAAGCAGCTTATCAGGATGATGTCACAATTCCATGCCAGGATAACAGCGGTTCATATTACCGGGGATGTAGATTTTGAAGAAAAGGTAAAAGGTGAGGAATTCATTACCAACATAAAGGAAGAGACCGGGTACCAAATGGTGTCGATAAAAGTTTTGCCTTCAACAAAAGGGGAGCCGCTTGTAGAAGAGCTTCATAACTTTGCACTGATGATGAACGCCGACCTTATAGTGCTTTTACGGGAAAACAGGGGGTTTTTTGACAGGCTTTTCTATGGCAGCCGATCGGAAAAAATAGCAAAAGTAACTCAGCTCCCTGTCCTTATATTCAATGAGGAACGGAAATAATGCAAAGCACCCGGGGAATGACCGCCTGAGTAACGGTCTCCGTTTCAGGCAGCTCAATTGTTGATAATGAGGTTATACGGCACGAAGCAATAACCCTGGCTAACGATCCCCTATCATTAAGAATTCCCTCCGGTTTCACCGGTTCTGCTTCAGATAATCAATTATTGATAATGCCGTTCTGCGACCTGAAGCAATAGCCGTAACAACAAGGCCTGCACCCTGGACAGAATCACCTGTGGCAAATACACCCGGCCTGTTTGTTTCAAGTTTCCCTGTAACCATTATGTTGCCTCTGTCACTATATTCCAATCCAAGGGAATCCAGCAACCCCTCATGCACCGGATGCACAAAGCCCATTGCCAGCAATACCAGTTCAGCTTTGATTTTATTTTTGGTGCCGGGCATTTCCCGTAATACCATTTTCCCGGCATCATCCCGAACCCAATTTACCCCGGTAATATTAGCTCCCCTGACCTTACCTGAATCCCCATAAAACCCCAGGGTTGATATATTCCACATTTTAATGCAGCCCTCTTCATGAGATGAGGAGCTCTTAAGAATATTCGCCCTGAATGGCCAGGGGTTGTCGGGATGGCGGTCCAATGGGGGTTTAGGAAGAATCTCAATTTGGGTTACTGAGCGGGCTTTTTGCCTGTTGGCTGTACCTACACAATCCGATCCGGTATCACCCCCTCCTATTACAAGTACATCCTTGCCTCTGGCAGTTATTTGTTCTGTTCCATTAGCAAATGTACCTGCAACTTTTCGGTTCTGTGCAGTAAGATATTCCATGGCAAAATGGATTCCGTTCAAATCCCTTCCCGGGACATCCAGATTTCGTGGTTTCATAGCCCCCACAGCCAGGCATACTGCATCGAAAGAACCGGTAATTTCATCAACACTGTCAATATTCATGCCGGTACGGATCAATATCCCCTCCTCAAGCATAATTTTGATCCTTCTGTCGATCACTCTCTTTGAAAGTTTAAAATCAGGAATGCCAAACCTTAGCAGTCCCCCGGGCGCTTCATCCTTTTCAAATATCGTTACAAGGTGCCCCGCTTTATTCAGCAGGTCGGCACAGGCCAGCCCGGAGGGTCCGGAACCTATGACCGCCACTTTTTTTCCGGTTCTTTGTGCCGGCGGATCGGGTTTAATATATCCTCTGGCAAATGCCTGCTCTGCAGCTGCACATTCATTTTCCCTGATTGTCACCGGCTCTTTATACAAATTAAGTACACAGGCATCTTCGCAGGGGGCAGGACAGATCCTTCCTGTAAATTCCGGAAAATTATTTGTTGAATGCAATATATTGATTGCCTCCTCCCAGTTACTCCGGTAAATCGCATCCTGCCATTCAGGCATAGTATTTATTACCGGGCATGCCCAATGGCAGAAAGGAATTCCACAATCCATACAGCGGGAAGCCTGTAGCTTCCGGTCGTCTTCATTCAGGGTCTGCTCCACCTCCGAAAAATCGCCCAGTCTTTCATCTACAGGACGGTTACCACCTCCCTTACGTGCATATTTTAAAAAACCTTTTGGATCTCCCATTATGATCAATATTGATGTTGTGGTGTATCTTCAGTTTTTTCAAGCTTCATTCTTAATTTTTCCAGCTTGTTCTCCTGGAGAATTTTTTTGTATTCGAAAGGAATCACCTTGACAAAACAAGGCATATATGAATCCCAGTTAACCAGAATTTTTTCCGCAAGCCTGCTGCTGGTATAGTGTAAATGCTTATCTATGAGTCTCTGAACTTCTTTGATATCTTCATTATCATTCAGGGATTCAAGTTCAACAAGACCTTTGTTGCAGAAGTAATTAAAGTTTCCATTCAGGTCAAGAACATACGCAATGCCCCCGCTCATTCCTGCGGCAAAATTCCTGCCTGTATTTCCAAGAATAATAACCTTGCCTCCTGTCATATATTCGCATCCGTGGTCACCAACTCCCTCAACAACAGTCGTAGCACCGCTGTTCCTTACAGCAAATCTCTCACCGGCAATTCCCCTCACGTAAAGTTCACCACCGGTGGCTCCAAAAAGTGTGGTGTTGCCGGTAATAATATTATCTTCCGGATCGAATCCGGATCTCTGGGGCGGAGTCACCACAATGCGTCCTCCTGACAGTCCTTTTCCAAGGTAATCATTAGTGTCTCCCTCCAGGTAAAAAGTAATTCCCCTGCAAAGAAAGGAACCAAAACTTTGTCCCGCCGATCCGTAAAATTTTGCATTTATAGTATCGGCATTCATCCCCCTGAATCTGGTTTTTTTCATTATTGTACCCGAGAGCATGGCACCTGTGGACCGGTCGGTATTTTTTATCTTTTTGGATATCCACACCTTTTCGCCTTTTTTTATTGCTTTTGAAGATAGCTTTATCAATTCAATATCCAGGATATTGTCAATTTTATGTTTTTGGGGCTCACTAAAAATCAGCGGGTTCTGACTTGATTCGGCAGGAAAATGTATTATTCCGGATATATCTACTTTACGTGCCTTCCAGTGGTCAATTCCTTCCCTGCGACTTAGAAGATCGGTCCTCCCAACTATTTCATCAAATTTCCTGAATCCAAGTTCGGCAAGAATTTCCCGAACTTCTCTAGCAACGAAACGGAAATAATTTACCAGGTAATCCGCTTTCCCCAGGAACCGGCGCCGCAGATTTTCATCCTGGGTTGCTACTCCTACGGGGCAGGTGTTAATATGACATTTCCGCATCATGACACAACCAAGTACGATAAGCGCAGAGGTAGAAAATCCAAATTCTTCTGCACCAAGAAGCCCCATCAACACAACATCATGACCTGTTTTCAACTGTCCGTCGGTCTGCAGCCTGACCCTCCCCCTGAGATTGTTTATTACGAGAGTCTGATGCGTTTCCGATATACCGAGTTCAACAGGTAGCCCGGCATGCTTAATCGAGCTTACCGGACTTGCTCCGGTTCCACCCTCACCCCCGCTGATAGTTATCAAGTCTGCCTTTGCTTTAGCCACACCGGCGGCTATGGTTCCAACACCACTTTCCGAAACAAGTTTTACCGATATTGCAGCTCCGGGATTAACACATTTTAGATCAAAAATTAGCTGCGCCAGATCTTCGATTGAATATATATCGTGATGCGGCGGTGGGGATATAAGAGTTATTCCCGGAGTTGAATTTCTTAGTTTTCCGATCACATCATTGACCTTATAGCCGGGCAGCTGACCTCCTTCACCGGGTTTTGCCCCCTGTGCAATCTTGATCTGGATCTCGTCAGCACTCATAAGATATCCGGCTGTCACACCAAATCGTCCTGAAGCAACCTGTTTAATGGCACTTCTTTTATCAACCCCATTAGCAGGTGAAGTATATCTTTCCGGGTCTTCACCTCCCTCTCCGGTATTGCTTCTGCCTCCGATTCTATTCATTGCCATGGCCAGTGCTTCATGTGCCTCCTTGCTTATTGATCCGTAAGACATGGCCCCCGTAACAAACCTTTTAAGTATTGATTCTTCAGGTTCAACCTCTTCAATTTTTATCGGATTTTTTTTGTACCCAAGAAAGCCACGCAATAACGAGGGTTTTTGGTTTTCGGCATTTACCAAAGCACTGAATTCCTTAAATTTCTGATAATTGCCTGTTTTGGTCGACCATTGCAACAGACTCACAGTCATAGGATTCCAGGCATGATGCTCGCCTTTGATACTATATGAATAATGACCGTGGTTTGCAACAGGGTAAATGGTATCAGTTATGGTGGAAGTAAAGGCCATCCTGTGTGGTATCAAAATTTCCTCGGCTATTTCATCAAGCCCGATCCCACCAATGTTCGATGCAGTACCACAGAAGTACCGTTCGGTAATATCGCTCGAAATACCAAGGCATTCAAAAATCTGTGCACCATGATAACTCCTGAGAGTTGATATTCCCATTTTGGACATGATCTTCAGCAGGCCATTATCTACAGTTTTGATATAGTTGTCCCTGGCTTTTATATAATCAGACCCAATTTCTCCTTTATTTTTCAGATGATCAATAACGGCAAAAGAAAGATAGGGATTTATGGCACTGGAGCCGTAACCAAGCAGTAATGCAAAATGCATTATCTCTCTTGGCTCGGCTGATTCGACAATCAATCCTGTCTGCATCCTCTTCCGTGCCCTGATAAGATGATGATGCACTGCAGAAACCGCCAGCAACGATGGTATCGGTGCTTTATTAGCGCCCATTCCCCTGTCAGATAAAATAATAAAGTTAACCCGGTTATCTACAGCCTTTTCAGCTTCCCCGCACAACCTTTCCAGGGCCTCTTCAAGAGCCTTGCTTCCACCATTAGCCTCAAACAGCGTGTCCAGGATAACATGCGAAAAACCGGTCTTTTGCAGGGATTTCAATTTTCTTAAATCCATATTTGTCAGAACAGGGCTTTTCAGTTTTACCAGCCGGCAAATTGAAGATGATTCTGAAAGAATGTTTTTGTCAAGCGATCCGATATAGTTGGTAAGCGACATTACCAGTCCTTCCCTGATCGGATCAATTGGAGGATTGGTGACCTGGGCAAACTGCTGCCTGAAATAACTGAACAATCTCTGTGGTTTATCAGATAAAACTGCAGGCGGAGTGTCATTGCCCATCGAACCTACCGGTTCATAACCTTCCTGACACATAGGCCTGATAATCTGGTAAAGGTCCTCCTTTGAATATCCATATGCGCACATCCACGCTTGCAACTCTTCACACCTTTCGGTATGGTTTTCGTTTATATGAATATCCCCGAGCTCCAATCTGTTATCCTTCAGCCAGTTTCCGTAAGGATTCATCCTTGAAAGTTGCGATTTTAGTTCTTCATCTGTAATAATCGCC
>SLGC01000380.1 GCA_007123885.1 Bacteroidales bacterium
ACCCGGAATGTTTCGTCCATGGAGCATAAGGTTGACAGGATATTAAAGATCAACTCCTATTATAGTTTCGTGAAAGCCCTCAACTATTTTTATATCTCAGAGGGTATGGAAAATATGATGTTCATCAAAAGCAGAAGCGCCGGGTTTGATGAATACAAAAATGCCATATTAAAGGAGGATTTAGGATCCCTGCTTGAGTCAGCCGGCATATCAAGGGAAAGTTTCATTGATTTTGCAGTGCAATACAATAAGGAAATGAATGCCATGATTGTTTTTTCCGAAAAGGAAGTTTCTGCCGGAACTGCCAGGGAACTCATCAATCTGGCAATAATTACCGGAAAGATGGGAAAAACTTCCATGGGACTGATCCCGCTGAAGGAAAAGAACAATTCACAGGGTTTATTTGACATGGGAATTTTTGAAAATATACTTCCCGGCAATATCCCGTATGAAGATACTGAAACGGCAGGACTCATATCCCGTCTGTGGAAGAGGGGCTCCCTGCCCTTGCCCGGGAAGGGTGACCATTATGAAAAGCTTGAATCTGGAGCCTTCAGGAATATGTTCATCTTCGGTGAAGATCCTATTGGTTGTGCCGTTGACCGGCAGATGGTTTCAGGCTGGCTTGATAAAGCGGAGTTTATAGTTGTTCAGGATTATTTTATGACAGATACCGCTTCAAAGGCAGATCTGGTATTGCCCGCTTCATTTCCTGTGGAATCGGGCGGAAGCTACAGCAATACCGGAAGAATTATCCAGCAGTTTGGGAAGGAAATGGATCCGGCCATTGAACTGGCAGGTTACCGGCAACTGATAACCCTTCTGAAGGAATGCGGATCTGTGGAACTGGATTCACTGGATGATGTCAGAAAAGAGATATATTCACTTCTATCCTTTATCAAAAGCGATAGCAGCATTTCACTATCCCTGACATCCGGAGATAATTACAGGAGGCTGTTCAACCATGGATGCGACAACCTGGTTAAACGCTTTGACGAGGAATTCTCAGCTCTTACGAAACTTGTTAAAACTTGATATTGACTGCAATAATAATTACTTTTGCACTGATCCTGAATTTACAAGGGATGATACATGAGACCAATGAAATATATTAAATATTTTTCGCAAAACAAATGAAAACAGGTCATGGTAATATACAGATGCCAATGATTTAAATAAATATTTACTTATGAAAAAGTTTACCTCGGTCGACGAAATTCTTGATTTTGCCATCCAGCAGGAGCAGGATGCAGTGGACTTCTACAAGGAACTGGAAAAAAATTCACTGACCCCTGATATGAAACTGGTTTTTGAGCAATTTGCACGGGAAGAGATAGAACATAAAGCAAGGCTTACAGAGGTAAAAGAAAAAGGGCTTTACAAAATGGAACAGGAAGCCATTGAAGATCTTCAGATAAGTGATTACCTGGTCAGTATAAAACCTTCACCCGGCATGAACTACAGCGATGCCCTTGTGCTTGCCATGAAAAGGGAAAAGGCTGCCTTCCGGCTTTATATGAATTTATCGGAGAATGCCCATAACAATGATATGAAGAAATTATTCCTGTCCCTTGCCCTGGAAGAATCAAAGCACAAACTGCGATTTGAACTGGAATATGACGAAAATGTACTGAGGGACAACTAGGGGGTCTCCATTGTTGATAAATATGCTGTAGAATTTATAACATTGTATATTACTTTTTTAAATTTGTGTCGTTTAGAGATTCCGGCAAGATGACCGGTATTCACCATATAATCATTTTATTATGCATACAAGGTTCTTTTTTGGTTTAACCCTGTTGTTCGCCTTTTCCCTGCACCTGCCGGCACAGACCGAACCCGCAGAAGTGACCAGATCGGATGACAAGGTTGTAATTGAGAACAGGGTCTATTATATACATATAGTAAAGCAGGGACAAACCCTGTATTCTATCAGCCGCGCCTATAATGTGCCCCAGAGGGATATCCTCCTGGAGAATCCCAGTACTCAGATAGTCCCCCTGCAAATTGGGCAGGCATTGAAAATACCCTATGTTGCTGAAACAGCAGAACCGGACATTCCCACTGTCGATACCGGTGATGATCTCACACTGCATACTGTAGAACCCGGTCAGACACTTTTTTTTCTCTCTCAGACCTATGGCGTCGACATGGATGATATCATCAGGCTGAATCCCGGCATTGACCCCCAGGATCTTCAGATCAGCCAGGTGGTCAGGATCCCCGACCGCAAGGTATATATTGAACGTGAAGGTTTCCCTTCGGAAGATGATAATTATATCTATCATAAAGTTGAACAGGGAGAAACCCTGTCTTCATTATCAAGAAAGTATAATATTCCCGTCAGGAACATTCGGAGAGCCAACGAGCGGCTGATCTGGGGATTAAGGTATGGTGAATATATCAGGATCCCCAAAGGGGCGGATGAGGAGCCTGACGAACACATCCTGGAGCCGCTCCCTGCTGAAAGAGCCGATATGCCTGCTGTAACCGGTCTTTACGATCCCGTGGTCCATGAAGCCAAATGTGCAGGATTCGAATATCGCGAATTTGACAGGCCTTTTAATGTAGCCCTTATGCTGCCCCTGTATATAGACAGGAATTATCCGGCAGAACTGCCCGACTCAGCTGATCCTGAGGGGGATGCGACTATATATACCGATCATGTCCGTACCATGGATGAATTATACCTGGAAACCGAATCTTTTCTGGAGTTTTATGCCGGGGCACTGATAGCTTTGGACTCGTTGCAAAAATCAGGTCTTTCTGTCAACCTTCATGTCTATGATACCGGGCGCAATCCTGAAGTTGTCAGATCCATAATAGCGGAACCCGGTTTCAGGAATATGGATCTGATCATCGGTCCCGTTTATCATGATGAGCTGAGGATAGTGGGAGAATGGGCGAGGCGAAACAGTGTCCATATTGTATCTCCGCTGGGTTCGCGGACGGAATTACTTGCCGGTAACCCCTGGCTCTTTCAGATAACTCCTTCATCAACAGTTGAGCTGGAGCAGGCCTCATTATTTGTCAGCAATTTTCCTTCATCAAACTTTGTTTTGCTGCATAAGAATGATCCTTTTGAAATACACCTGGTCGATGCCTTTAAAAACCAGATATTCAGGAATTTCACCTTCAGTTCAGATTTCGACAATGTAGTCTTCAAG
Source organism: Bacteroidales bacterium (assembly GCA_007123885.1). Taxonomy (GTDB): domain Bacteria; phylum Bacteroidota; class Bacteroidia; order Bacteroidales; family PUMT01; genus PXAP01. The sequence goes on from SLGC01000380.1 coordinate 3,168, forward strand.
GAGGTTTTATTTAACCGCGCCAACGTAAATATTGAGCAGTCACTGGTAAGCGGCGGCAAGAATATTGTTATTATTCCTTCTGCCGACCAGGCATTCGTGTCAGATGTGCTGATCAGGCTCAATATCCTCTCACGTTTGTACGATATTACCATTTTCGGGCTAAATGACTGGCAGCGGTTTGAAAACCTTAATGTGGAATACCTGCATAATATGGAACTGCATTTTGCATCGCCCTTCTTTATCGATTATGGAAGTCAGGATGTAAAGAATTTCCTGCGGCGCTTCAGGAATGACTATAAAACAGAGCCTTCACACTACGGATTTCGGGGATATGATATCATGTTCTATTTCCTCCGGGCAATGAAACAATACGGGCCTGATTTTCATGAATGCCTTCCAATAGTAAATGCCGGGCTGCTTCAATCCAATTTCCTCTTCCGAAAGTCAGGTCACAGCAGCGGTTTTGAAAATAACGGAATAGCAATTGTGAAATATGACAAAAACATGAATATCAGGAGGCTTGATCTTGATGTACGCCAGAATGCCCTTCTTCACGGGATCGGCGACTGAAAATGCTATTCATATCTCAGAGCTTCAACCGGATTTGTGCGGGCGGCCTTTAATGTAAGGCCCGTTACAGTTAACATGGCTATCAGAAGGGCCAGCAATCCGGCCGAAATGAACATCCATATACCTGTTTCCGCACGATAGGCGAAATTGTTCAGCCACCGGTCCATTACATACCAAGAAGCTGGCCACGCAATGATATTTGCAATGAGTACCCACTGGCCGATATTCCTGTACAGCATGAATAGTAATGACACTGTTGTCGAACCCATTGCTTTCCTTATGCCAATTTCCTTTGTCATCCTGAGAATGGTGAATGAGGTGAGTGAATAAAGACCCATTACCGACAGAATAACAGAAAGAATGGCAGACATGGCGATAAGGGTGTTGTTGCGCTCTTCCTGTTGATAGCTTCCCCTGAGCCTGTCATCCAGGAAACTGTAGGTATAGATATAATCCGGATCAAATTTATTCAGGATCTTGCCAATTGCAATGATTGTGCCTTCAATATCATATTGTTCGGTTCTTATTGACATGAACCTGAAATGGTCGGAATACCTGGAATGTACAATGGGTTTTATAGGCTCATGCAGGGACTCGAAATGAAAATCGCTCACCACACCTATGATAGTCCCCCTGGTTTCCCATACATAGATATCCTGTCCGGGAGGATCCTGCAATCCAAGTGCCCGGGCTGCCGACTGGTTGATCACAAAGGCAGACTTGTCGGTTTCAAGATCGCTTAAAAAGGACCTTCCCTTGATTATGGGTATTCTGTATGTTTCAAAATAATCATCCTGTACCCGGTTTTCAAATACCATGACAGCATCATCGCGGCTTTTTTCAATATGCCAGCTGTTTTGAACAGTTGCCTGGTTTCCCGGAATGCCCTCCGAAGCAGTCACATTTATAACCCGGGGCAGATTGATTAATTCATTTTTCACCGAACTGTAGTTGTCCGAAATATTTCCGGTTACATTTTCAACGATCATAACATTATCCCTGTCGAAGCCGGGTGAAACATTTTTCATATACCAGGTCTGGTTATACAATATAATAAGGCAGGTGATCAGGAATATTGCAATAGTGAACTGGAACACAACCAGGATGATTTTAAGAAGGTTGCCCGGTCTGGAACCTGATTGTTTACCGAAAATTTTCAGGGGACTGAAGCCGGAAAGATAAAAAGAGGGATATGCGCCTGCTCCGGTACCAGTAATTAATGTGATCAGAACCAGGAAAAGCATGAAGCGGGGATTGAGATAGGCGAGTGAGATATTCCTGCCCATCAGATTGCCGAAGGAGGGTACAAGTATTTCAGCCAGTGCGACGGCGATAATAAGTGATATTATTGTTATGATAAATGACTCGCTCATAAATTGTTTCACGAGGTCCAGTTTTGAGCTTCCGGCTATTTTTCGCACTGCTATTTCCCTGCTCCTGGTTTCCGACCTTGCAGTGACCAGGTTTACATGATTTACAATAGCGATAAGGAGGATGAATACTGCAAGAAAGCCAAACACATATACATTGGTAATGCTTCCCCTGGGATCCATTTCAAACTGCATATCTTCCGAATGGAGATGTATTCTGTTGAGTGGCTGGAAGAATGGGGTTGCTTTCAACCCCATTCCACTGAGTCTTTCCTCATAAAAATTATTGATAAAATTTCCGGTTTTCTTAAGTGCTTCATGATATGGAATCCCCTCTTCAAGAAGGAAATAGCAGTTAAAGCTAAACCCTTGATTTTCAATAAATTCAGATTCGTTTTCCAGATTCCGAAATGACATAAGAAGGTCGAAATCAAGGTGGGATGTTGAAGGTATATCTTCAATAACCGCACTTATCATAAAATCCCGGTTGCCTACCGCAACTGTTTCACCTGTGGCACTGCGGCCTTTGAAGATCTTTTCGGCAAGATCCCTGGTGATCACTATGCTACCAGGTTGTGACAGTGGATCTGTATTCTCACCCTGGATGACAGGGAAAGTGAAGATGTCCAGGAATGAAGGATCAACAAGCAGACGCCTGTTATTAAAGAAACTCTGGTTATTATAGTGGATTTCGACAGGGGAGTTGAATATCCGGCTTGTATATCTGATTTCGGGAATTGATTCTTCAAGGACCGGAGGCATC
>SLGC01000372.1 GCA_007123885.1 Bacteroidales bacterium
ACGGATTTGACCATCAGGGTCATGGTAGATCAGGCGGAGATCGTTTGATGGTTGAGAGTTTTGATGACTTTACCAATGCCTTGTCCATTTACCACAAAATGGTAACCGGATGGCACAGGGACAAGCCCCTTTATTTGGTTGGCCACAGCATGGGGGGAGGAATTGCAGCATATTACCTGCTCGATCACCAATCCGCCTTTAAAGGTGCAATCATATTATCTCCTGGTTTTAAGCCAAATATTCCCAGGCTGACCATGATAATGGGGAAGATCATGGGAGGGATCTTGTCAAAGTTGACACCAAAAGCGGGAGTATGGAAAGTTGATCCATCAGGGGTTTCCCGCGATCAGGATGTAGTATTGGATTATGTAGGCGATCCGTTGGTTTACCATGGGCAAATGCCGATGCGCCTGGGAGTTGAATTAGGCAGAATGATGAAGCATTTACAGGCAGTTAACAGGATAACCCTTCCAATAATAATTTTACATGGCGAAGCCGACAGCCTGGTGAGTCCCGAGGGTGCACAACTATTCTTTGATAAAGTCGGATCTGAAGATAAGACCCTGAAGATCTACCCGGGGCTCTACCATGAAGTATTTAAAGAACCTGAAAAAGACCAGGTATTGGGGGATATTGAAACATGGCTGGACAGGCAGCAGCTTGAACCTGAAAAAGGCAGGGTAATAAAAGACATTGAAACATAAGTTCCATACAGCGGGAACCGACCTGACAGGCAGCCGGAACCTGAAAAGGACCGGTTAAGCCTCTGAAAAACTTAAGTAAAGAGAAGGGCTGGTTTGTATTTATAGAATTGAAACGAATACCTAGTTTAATACTTTGGTTTCTTCAAGCAGCTCCATGGCTTTCCTGTAGCCTATATCAAACATTTCCCTGCCCCTGCCAAGATCTGTTAACCCGTAATCCCTCAGTTCATCAGGGTCTATAAAAAGATCGCAAAGCTTTGCCTTTTCTTCCACCTTGGCCCTGATACTAAGGTGGAAGGAGCGCTCTATGACAGCAATGGCACTTACTATTTTTTCCTCCGGTCCGGTATAGTTCACATCAACTCCTATAACCCTTTTGCATTTATCTTTTATTGCCTTGACAGGCAGGTTGTCCAGTATGCCCCCGTCTGCATAGATCGACCCGTTTATCTCAACAGGGGCAAACAGGCCGGGAATGCTTGACGATGCGATTATCTTGTCGATTATTTCTCCTTCATGAAAATATTCGGCCTGACCGGAATTCAGGTTTGTACAGGTTACATAGAGGGGTATCTTCAGATCTTCAAATCTTCTTGCCCTGAGATGCTGTTCCAGTATCTTCCTTATCCTTATCATCGTAAGAAGTCCAGGTTTTGCCAGGGCAAACCTGAGGTAAGTTATAATTTTCTTTTTCATTACAATCTCAAGTATCTCTTCGGGATCATACCCATCAGCAATAAATGCGCCGGCAATTGCACCCGAACTGGTCCCGGCTATACAACCGATACGGATATCTTTTTCATAAAGAGCCTTAACAACCCCGAGGTGTGCCATTCCCCTTGCAGCCCCTCCGCTGAGAGCCAGGCCAATTTTTTTTGATTTCACGAAAAGTCTTGAAATTATGAGTGCAGGCATGGTTGATTTTTAGAGTAATTAAAGATTTATACTATATCTGTTTAAAAGGGATTTAAAGAATTAAGCCTGTTTGCGGCCCGTCAGCCGGGCATATTAAAAACATGCCGAATATGAAAATTAATCTGAATTTTCTGGACTCTCCTAATAAAATTAACTACTTTTATTTGATTTTTTAACAAAAAACGAAGATTCAATGCTATATTAAATGACTTGATCGAATAAATCCACAAAATTTTATGCCGAAAAAAAAGAAGATAAACAGAAGCAAAAAAAACTATAACGAGCAGTCTCTGACCGACGAGATTATTGGTCTTTTTTCAAGTCATGCCAACAAGTCATACAACTACAAGCAGATAGCCAGACAGCTGCTGATCCGCGACAGCGATACAAAGAAAATGATCCCCGCCATCCTTGACCGGTTAGTGGAAAAAGAGGAGCTGGAGGAGGTTTACAGAGGAAAATACCAGATAAGAAGAAGGGAGGGTTACGTGATTGGTACAGTACAAATGAATCCCAATGGATCTGCACTGGTAGCTTCCGAAGATTTCCCACAGGAAATATTTATTAATGAACACAACCTGAACCATGCCCTGAATGGCGACATAGTGAAGGTCTATTGCTATGCCATGCGCCGGAAAGCTTTTATTGAGGGAGAGGTTGTGGAGATAATGAAAAGGTCAAGGGATACTTTTGTCGGGACTTTGCAGGTATCCCAAAACTTTGCTTTTCTGCTTGCAGATTTAAAGATATTGCCTTACGACCTGTTTATCCCGCTGAAAAGCCTGAAAGGGGCCGTTGATGGCGATAAGGTAACGGCACGGATCACTGACTGGCCGAAGAATGTGAAAAACCCCGTCGGGGAAGTGGTGAAGGTGCTGGGCAAGAAGGGAGAGAATGAAACCGAAATGCATGCCATCCTTGCAGAATTCGGGCTTCCCTATACTTTTCCTGACGATGTAGTGGACGCGGCCAAAGCGCTTCCCGAGGAAATTCCCGAAGAGGAGATAAAGAAAAGAAGGGATTTCCGGGCTATTACCACGTTTACCATTGATCCCGCCGATGCAAAGGATTTTGATGATGCGCTTTCCGTCAGAAAGCTTGACAACGGAAATGTGGAGGTAGGGGTCCATATTGCCGATGTAACGCATTATGTTAAACCTGATAGTACCCTTGATTTCGAAGCCTATGACCGCGGCACATCAGTCTACCTGGTCGACAGGGTGGTTCCAATGCTTCCCGAGCAGCTTTCAAACAAGGTTTGCTCTCTTCGCCCCGACGAGGAGAAACTCTGCTTTTCAGCAGTATTTGAAATTGATGGCGATGCAAATGTGAAAACTGAATGGTTCGGCAAGACAGTGATCCTTTCTGACAGGCGCTTCAGTTACGAGGAGGCCCAGCAGGTAATTGATACCGGTGAAGGCGATTTTTCCGATGAGATCCTTTTGCTTCATGATCTTGCAACGATCTTGCGTGCTGAGAGATTTAAGAATGGTTCTATAGGTTTTGAAAAAACCGAGGTTAAATTCAGGCTTGACAAGAAGGGAAAACCGCTTGGAGTATATTTCAAGGAGATGGGACCGGCAAACCATCTTATCGAGGAATTCATGCTTCTGGCCAATAAAAGAGTAGCGGAATTTATAGGAAATCCCAAAGCCGGAGGTGATCAGGAAGAAAGAAAGAAGGGTAAAAAAAAGGGCAAAACCTTTGTATACCGGATCCATGACAAGCCCCAGGCAGAAAAACTGGAGACATTTGCCAGGTTTGTCACCAAATTCGGTTATAACCTGAAGACAGGAAGCAGCAAGGCAATTTCCACCTCTCTTAACAGGCTTCTTGAACAGGTAAAGGGCAAAAACGAGCAGGATCTTATAGAAACCCTGGCGGTAAGAAGCATGGCAAAAGCTGTATATTCAACAAAAAATATAGGGCATTACGGTCTTCATTTTGACTTTTATTCCCACTTCACTTCACCCATCAGGCGTTATCCCGATATGATGGTTCACCGGCTTCTGGAACATTACCTGGATAACGGGACTTCCAAAAATGCGGACAAATATGAACCTATGTGCGAGCATTCCTCAAAACGTGAACAGCTCGCCGTGGATGCAGAAAGGTCTTCAATAAAATACAAGCAGGTCGAATTCATGAGTGACAAGATAGGGCAGGTTTTCAGAGGAGTCATTTCAGGCGTAACCGAATGGGGCCTCTATGTCGAGATAATTGAGAATAAGTGTGAAGGTTTGCTTCATATCAGGAACCTGGAAGATGATTTCTATGAGCTGGACGAGGAAAACTACCGGCTTACAGGCAAATATCACCAAAAAACATTCCAGCTTGGAGATACTATTCATATAGAGATAACCAGGGCCAACCTGGAAAAAAGGCAGCTGGATTTTGCTCTCAGGGATTGAAAACATTGAATAAATTTGAAACTGAACTTTTTTATATTATTTTTAACAACCTGTTCTTGAAAGCCATCATATGTTTTTCGGCGAGGAAATCTGCGTAATATCAACTTCTTTATTCTGGCACCAAACATGAAGAAAGACGAAAAAAGGGAAAAGATCATCACTGCAGCCGGCAAGGTTTTTGGCCAGCATGGTTTTAAGGAAACCCGGATGGAAAAAGTGGCTGAGGAGGCAGGAATGGGCAAGAGTTCACTTTATTACTATTTTCTTTCCAAGGAAGAGCTGTTTGAAGCAGTAGTGGAAAGGGAGGCAGAATTCCTGAAGAATGAGATAATAAAGGCAACAAAAGATATAGCAGATCCATACAAGAGGATGAAGGTATATGTCATAGCCCGGATGAGAGCTTTCAATAAATCTATTAATCTCTATACTGCAGTAAAAACCAATTACCTTGATCACCTTCCCTTCATAGAAAAAGTAAGGATCAAATATGATAAGGAAGAGATGAAGATGGTAGAAAATATTTTGAAGGACGGGGTAAAAGCCAACAGATTCAAGCTGGTAAATACCGAACTAGCCACCATTGCCATTGTGACAGCCATTAAAGGCCTCGAATACACAATCATCATACGGGAAAGCCATTTCAAGCTTGAACAGCAAGTAGAGCAATTGCTAATGTTTCTCTTTTACGGCATTGTCAAGCGGCATTAAAATTATCTCCGTATCGTCATTTTTCCTGGTAGTTGATGAGGGATAATTATAGCCAGTTAACTACTGGTTGCGAGTGCAAATCTTAAGAAAACCCTTACTTCAAGTATTTTTAAAAAAATGCAAGCCAATAGAATAAAGAGACGTAATTTCCTGCAATCTGCAACAACTCTTGCAGGTGCTATAATAATCGGAGGGTTCAAAAACAGTTCAGCAATCTCAAAATGCACGCCGGGATTTGTAAGGATTGAAAGCCCGTTTCATGGTGCCATTTTAAATCACAGGCATGGAAAAGAGATTGATGGAGGACTAAAGATTGGGGTTGAAGGAGAGGCTCCAATGGATACCAGGATAATCGTCAATGGTGTAACTGCAAAACGTGCAGGTAGAAAATTCGTGTCACGGCTCACGCTGCGTGATGAGGAAACAGAAATTAAAGCAATTGGTGATGACTGGTTTGGTCAGAATGAACATAGTATTCGTGTGGTATGGGATAAAAACTCCTTTCCAAGATATTGTTTTGAAATAGATGACAATATTTATTTTTTCCGGGATATTGCACAAAAAAAATACAAGTCACTTTTTGACTGCTTTTATTTGAAAGGCCTTCGCGAATTAAACCGAAAATATGGCATCAAGGTAGTTTTAAACATTTACTATTCAGATGGGAAAGAATTTAACCTGACTCAATTCCCTGATCATTACAAGAGTGAATGGCAGGAAAATGCAAACTGGCTGAAACTTGCATTTCATGCTTACGCAAATGATCCGGACAGACCTTACCAGTATGCATCCGCAAACCAATTGATTTCTGATTTAGATCTGGTCAATGAGCAAATTTACAGGTTTGCCGGGGAAAAAGCATTTACACCGCCCACGATTATTCATTGGGGTATGATACAACCTGCAGTTTTTAAGCCTTTGGCAGACCGGGGAATTAAGGTTTTAAGAGGTTATTTCAGATACAATAATGGCAGATGGGATATCAATTCAGGCCTGAACGATGTCAGATCAGAATATCTCTCACGTAATGATGTTCTTAAGGATTTCGAGAGTGGTATAGTTTTTTCCAAAGTAAATATGGTTTTTAATACTACACCTATAGAACTGATAGTTCCCCGGCTTGAG
>SLGC01000156.1 GCA_007123885.1 Bacteroidales bacterium
AGTCCCTGATATAATAGCATCACTGACCGGACCTCCAGGAAAGCAGTTCTTTTCTTCAACCCACCGTCTTATTAAGGATCGTGACAACCTTATTATTACACCTGATAAAATTAATGATTCCGCCCGGTATTATATCGATGAAGATGTTAAATCAATAAGTCACCCGATAAAATTAAGCTTCACCAGAGTCGTTAAACATCAGGGATTTATAATACCAGATAATCCGAAAACCGCATGTCTGGACCAGGACCTGCTTCATTTTCCATTGATTCTGAGAAAATGGCAAAAAGGTGATTATTTTCAGCCACTCGGAATGAGTGGATTAAAGAAACTAAGTGATTTTTTTATCGACAATAAATTTTCCCTTGTAGAAAAAGAAAAAACCTGGTTGCTGGCTTCGGGGAATAAGTTGGCATGGATTGTGGGACACAGGATTGACAATCGTTTCAGGATAACCGAAAGAACCGGAAATATACTTGTTATTGAAATGCAGGAATAACTTTTTACCTGACCCGTACAAATCTTCCATGATACACCCGCCGGCAAAAATTAACTTGCCGTTTATTGATAATTTCTCATACACCGCACGGCATAGCCATTTAACATATTTGAACCGGTACGGAACAATTGGCCGTTGTCATACGTTATGTACCGGCTATAGGCAGCTGACAAACTGTGTGCAGTTGAACTCCACCAGTTGCCATAGTAGCCGGAATTCGAAATAAATGTTCCCTCATTGCTCCGACTTCCTATCGGAAGGGCTGCAAAACCAAAATCATCAAACCCGTGATGAATACCATGTTTATGCCAGCGTGGGTGTTCATTTGTGTCACAATCCGGACCAAGAGGTGAACCGGCCTGACGGCAGGATTTTAGTCTGTTCCCCAAAGCTTTGACATCTCCCTTGTCATTTGATATATTGAACTCAGACATCAGGTAATTTCCCAGTTGTGTCCAGTCCTGGTCATCAGGCACACGCCAGCCATCGGGACAGAGTCCACGGGGATCGTCCACTGCATGCCAGTTATAAATTGCTCCATAGATATTTTTATTGGATTCAAGGTTGTGATACCATGAATATGCTTCCGTGGCATTTCCTTTCCAGGCATCATTATCATTACCGATATATTCAATTTCAGTTCCATCCCGGTACCTGGTGGTTTTAAGATTTTCTGCCATCCATTCCTGTCCCCCAATAAACACAGTAACATAAATGTTACCATCAATATCTTCCAATGACCCGTTAATAATTTCAAAATCCTCTTTTGGCGGTTCCGGTTCAGGCTCAATGTCCTCTTCCTTATTTTCACAGGAGTGAATAAAGATAACCACGAGAAGAATATTAAAAATAAGGGTATTAAGTTTGGCTTTGGTGGACATAATATGGAATTTAGGAAGCAACTGTTATTGTTTTTAGCAGGAGATAATGCCGAAAAGCCCAATTTCTGGGCTTTTCTCATCTACAGCTCATATATTATGACCGGGGATAAAAAGCCGGTACAATAATAGGTTTGAATTATCTCACACAACGAACGGCATAACCATTTATTTTCTGGGTACTGCCGGAAAATATCTGCCCGTTGTCATATGTGAGATACCGGTTAAAGGCATTCACTTCACCATCGGCATCCCGGCTCCACCAGTTACCGAAAAATCCGGGATTGGCGATATAGCTGCCGTCACTGCGGCGACTTCCTATCGGTAGGGCTGCAAAACCAAAATCATCAAACCCGTAATGATCATCATGATTATGCCAGCGTGGAAACACCGATGTCGCACATCCTACTCCCATTGGTGATCTGACCTGACGACAGGATTTCAATCTGTTGCCTAATGCTCCGGGATTACCACGTGAGTTTGAAAGATTATATGCTGCCATCAGGTATTCTTCCAATTCTGTCCAGTCAAGATTACTTGGTACACGCCAGCCGTCGGGACATAGTCCGGCAGGATTACTTACAGCATACCAGTTATAAACAGCTCCATAAACATCTTTATTGGATTCAAGGTTATGATACCATGAATAGGCTCCTGTCGTATTGGTTATCCATGCATCATTATCTCCGCCAATATATTCAATAGCTGATTCGTTTCTGTACCTGGAGGTTTTCAAATTTTCCGCCATCCATTCCTGTCCGCCAATAATAACTGTTTCATAGACATTTCCATCAATATCTTCCATTGAACCTCTAATGATCTCAACATTCAATGGTACGGGCTCAGGTTCAGGTTCAGGACCGTTACCGGTTTCGCAGCTCACAAGAGAAATTAGAATTCCGAGAATAAGAAATAAGGAAAATACCTTAATGCCAGTCTTCGTAATCATGATTTTTTTGATTTAAGGGTTTGTAATTATTCAACAAATATTCATCTAACTTTGTTCATTTGTTCCAGCCTTAATGCACTACCATCCGCTCTGTGCAACTATTTTTCTTTTTTCCCGGTTATCCTGATTTAGTAAAAATATCGATGTGAGTCAATAGGTATATTAGTTTGGACTTACCCCGAAATTTATCCAAAACCGAATTTTAGCTGAGAATCAAATATTTCAACTGGTCTCATTAATTTTCCCGGATATTGCGAAAATATATTACTCAAGCCATCTCCCAGTGCATAATACTTGAAATCCGGTATTCCAAATACACGTTTAGCGCTTTTTAATATATGCCCCGCCATTATTGTTAGCTTTTGATTTTGATCAAGTATTACAGCTATGAAATAAAATACAGCTAATAACAAAGCCATCATATTCTGAAGCCGGACATATTTTAAAACCCTGATATTCTCCAGGTCATAGGTCTGTTTTACGAATCGTATTGTCTCCTCAATGCCCCATCTTTTCATATATGAGCTAATTATGAACCACATGTCCTTTTTAGGTGATTTTATCGAGAGAGTGGTTAAAAGCATCATAGGTTTGCTTCCAAATCCCTTAACTACTATCATTACTAAAGGATGTTTGAAACCTGGCAGTTGAACCGGAACAAAACCAAACCTTAATTTATATGGTACTTCCTTGCCTTCCACTACCCTTACAATAGTTCTTTCTTGGGTAAGCCTGCATGCATGGGCCAACCATAATGACCTTACAAGTTTACCCTGGTATAAAAAATCCCGTGTACCTACCAGACGTATAATAAAATTCCTTCTCTTCAATAATAGTGATTCATATAATTTATCCCTGTCACCTCCACGATCGATAACCCAGATCCCCTTATTCCCTACTGCTTCACCTACTTTGTCGAAGGCTTTGATAATTTCTACATTCTCACTTATAAATTCAGGTGATTCCTGTGAATAAAGAGAAAAATATAACGGGGTAATTTCATTACTACCCACTTCTGATGCGACAACTTGATTGGTCCAGTAGCCATCAACAATATCCCCATTTTCACTACCATCTCTTACTGTCGCCAGGTATTCCATCTTTTCCGCATACTTCTTTTTCAGGTCACTAAGATCAAGGATTAATAGGGTACTCTCCTTTACCCGGTCACTCGCTAAAGACAAAATGCTTTGCTGTAAGCTATCCCATATCTTAGGCTTTATTAACTGCCTGCTAAATCTTTCTTCAATCTTCTTTAGTGATATCCGGCTTTCTAATTGCCTGCCTATGTCTGTTAACATGATTGATTGGGAAGCAATGATGCCATAAACAGCTTCCTGAATAAATCTTCTTGCAGTTTTATCCAATTTCGATGAAACTATCCCCGAAAATTTTGTTACTTTGCTACGTAACTTGTTGGCTAAATGGCTAAAGTTCATTTTGTATCCTCCTGTTTTTGTGTGTGGTAATACAAATATATGCAGGAGGATACATTTTTCCTATTTTAAAAAAACTATCCCCATTTTTCTTAATTATCACATGAATATCCTTCTAAAGCCACGGAATACAAAAGATTTAGCCTAAATCATGAGAATTTTCGGGGTAAGTCCTGTCAGTAATTGGTAGGATCATAATAAATGTTTAACTTTAATGGATCGATATTAACTTAACAATGATTTAAATTTAAATTTGGTACTATTATGAAAGGGACAGTTAAATGGTTTGATACCCAAAAAGGTTATGGTTTTATTATGACAGAAGAAGGGAAAGATATTTTCGTTCATCATACTTCTATTGACCAGGAGGGTTTTAAAAACCTGGTAGAAGGACAGGAAGTTACCTTTGAGCAGGAACAGGGAGACAAAGGACCACAGGCAGTAAAGGTAAGGGTAATAGAGCACTAACCATGTTCCTTGCAGTAAAGTAACGCAGGCACAGGCTATTGGGGTGCCCGTTTCGCTGTTTATTTTTCTGTGCAAGGCAGCCTTCAACCGACTCACTTTAAGCTGATCGCGGACATATTTCTTTTTGTTCCCCTGAATGGGAGCCTGATAAATTATAAAGGCAAACAGGCTGGATGCATAGTTTCTTTTACAGAATCCAGGAGAACCCGGGAAAAAGAGACCGGTTCTGCGCGGTGAAAAAAGTGTTTGCATTCTGTATGCCGCTTAATCCAGGTTTAGTTGATCTTAAAAATCCGCGTCATCCGGGCGCGGTCATCTTCTGGCAGAACTTTGCCGAAAGACCGGTGTGATCAGAAATTCGCGATGATAAGCAATAGTCGGGGTTAAAGTCACCATCCTTTGGTGGTGGATAGTCCGGTTATTGTGAATTTTTTACTGAATCTTAAAAATCCGCGTCATCCGGGCGCGGTCACGTTCTGGCAGAACTTTGCCGAAAGGCCGGTGTGATCAGAGAATTTGCGATTAAGCAATAGTCGGGGTTAAAGTCACCATCATTTGGTGGTGGATAGTCCGGTTATTGTGAATTTTTTACTGAATTTTTTAGTCCAGCCCGGCCCTGCAGTCCATGCATGCCCGGGCATAGCTGTCATATTCATCATATGCGGGCCCGGGTGTCCCGTTTATTGTTATTATCCGGTCCAGCCTTATCTCCTTACCCTGGTCCAATAAAAGAAATTCCTCACGTTTTTCCCTGGTAACAATACCGGAAATTCTACCCCTGGCATCCTCCACATCATTCCCCTCTCTGAAATAATGCACCAGCGAGGGGCCTTCTGTTTTCTTCTGATTTTCTATAATATCGTAAAAATCAGGATCGATTGGCATATATTCTGTATCCATGGTCAAACAGTTAATAATTGTCAACAATGTATTTCCCGCTACACTTTTTTATTGCGATTTTATATTTTGTCACGGTCCGGATAGTATAAAAATAAGGAACAATATAGTAAGATGAAAAAATCTTTTATTCAATTTAAATATTGATTATAATTCCCTGAATTTGTTAATGAATGAACATTACATGAAGCCGGTAAAGGAACTTGTCAGGTTAATGGCAAAACAGAGTCATGTATTTATTATATTGCAGAGGTAATAACGGAAATAATCATAGATTTGTAAATACAGAACAGATCCGTAAAGCTCCCGGCCGGATAATGGTTTGATAAAAACAACCGGTCTTGGAAATCAGGGCGTTGGAAATTGAGGGTGTGTAACCGGGTTTTACGGAAAATAATATTTTTCACTATGCCCCTATTACTGGTTATCCTGGGAATCCTGATTCTTCTGTTCCTGATCATTGTATTCAAGATCAATGCCTTTATAGCTTTTATTATAGTATCACTGGTTGTGGGCATAACAGCCGGAATGCCACTGCAAGAGGTTGTATTATCAGTTCAGCGTGGTATGGGCGATACACTTGGATTTCTTGTCCTGATACTGGGTTTCGGATCCATGCTGGGTAAGCTGGTTGCGGACAGCGGTGCTGCCCAGAAGATTACCAGAAAACTTGTCAGCCTGTTCGGGAAGAGATATATTCAGTGGGCGGTTGTTCTGGCAGGCTTTATTGTTGGTGTCCCCATGTTTTTTTCCGTCGGATTTGTGATCCTGATACCGCTTCTTTTCACTATCGCCATATCAACAGGTATTCCCCTGCTGTTTATCGGAATACCGATGGTTGCATCACTCTCTGTGACTCATGGACTACTGCCGCCTCATCCTGCACCTACAGCCATGGGTATTATGTTCGATGCAGATATCGGTAAAACCCTTATCTATGGGATTTTTATTTCCATACCGGTAATAATTATTTCCGGACCCATCTTCTCTCATGCATTAAAATCGATCAAGGCCCGTCCTATACAGGAATTTGTCAGTCCGCCGGTGCTAAGCGAAAAGGAGATGCCGGGAACGTGGACGGCAATATTAACGACTCTTCTTCCCGTCATTCTGATAGGTTCAGCTTTTATTTTCGATCTTTTATTTCCTGGTGAACATGAGTTAAAATTTATTTTCAACGCCATAGGCGACCCTGTAATTGCAATGCTCTTATCGGTGATCGTTGCCATCTTCACCCTTGGCCTTGCCAGGGGAAAGAAAATGGGGGAAGTCATGATATCCCTGGAGCATTCCATTGCAAGCATAACCATGATACTGTTGATAATTGCAGGAGCCGGGGGTTTGAAAGATGTGCTGGTTGACAGCGGCATAAGCGACTATATTGCCGGATTGCTTGCCGGTTCACAAATTTCCCCCTTGATCCTTGCATGGATGATCGCCGCCCTGCTTCGCATAAGCGTCGGCTCGGCCACCGTGGCTGCGCTGACAACGGCAGGTATTATACTTCCCATTACGGCCGCCGCAACAGTCAGCAAGGAACTGATGATATTGTCAATAGGTTCGGGAAGCCTGATATTCTCCCATGTAAACGATGGAGGATTCTGGTTATTCAAGGAATATTTCGGCCTTACCATTAAGGAGACCTTTCTTACATGGACAGCCATGGAAACTTTGATAAGTGTATTGGGATTACTGGGTGTTTTATTATTAAATTTGTTTGTTTGAAAGTAATTGAAGTGAAACCTGAAAAAACAGATTAAAATGAGTCAAAATCCTGATCTTAAAATCAAGGAACTGGGTTTGGAACTGCCGCCGGCACCCAAACCCGGAGGAGTATATAAACCTGTTCTTGTTGTTGACAAATTTCTTTATGTTTCGGGGCAAGGTCCTGTAAACCCTGACGGATCGCAGATGACCGGAAAGCTTGGTGAGGACATGGATGAGGAGGAAGGAAAACTTGCTGCCAGGCAGGTTGGACTTACCATGCTGTCCACAATCCGCGAGCATTTTGGTGAATTAAGCAGGATCAGGCGTGTTGTAAAGGTACTGGGGATGGTGAACAGTGCACCGTCATTTACCCGGCACCCCGCCGTCATCAACGGGTTTAGTGAACTTATGGCTGAGGTGTTTGGTCCGGAAAACGGTATTGGAACGAGAAGTGCCGTAGGAATGATGCTTCCTTTTAACATCCCTGTTGAGGTGGAAGCAATCTTTGAATTATACCAGGAGGAATAATGGAACAAGACCCCAAATGGTACACCATAAGTAATGCTTCAGAGGTTCCATCACCGGCCCTGCTGGTTTATCCCGACAGGATAAAAAGTAATATTCTCAGGATGGTTGGTATCACGGGAGACGCACATCGCCTGCGACCGCATGTCAAAACCCATAAAACACCTGAGATCATCAGGATGCAGATGGAACTCGGCATCGGCAAGTTCAAATGTGCAACTATATCTGAAATGGAAATGGTTGCAGGATGCGGCGCCGGTGATATCGTGCTGGCATACCAGCCGGTAGGTCCTAATCTTCAAAGATTTTTCCTGTTAAAGAAGAAGTTTCCTGAAGCAAAGATCTCATGTATCGTAGATTCTGAAGAGGTGGCCCTGCAGCTGTCGGCCATGTCGGTTCGCTTCGGACTTCAGGCCGGAGTATGGCTGGATATGAACAACGGCATGAACCGTACCGGGATAGAGCCTGGTGAAGATGCTGAAAAGCTTTCGCGGAAAATAACGGAAATGCCAATGCTAAGTCTGAAAGGCCTGCATATATATGATGGCCACATTAAACAGAGTGATTTTTCCCGGCGGCAAAAGATCTGTAATGACTCTTTTGGTCCGGTGGCAGACCTGCTGGATAAACTGAAAGATCCAGGAATAGATGATCTTAAGATCATTGCAGGCGGCTCATCAACCTTCCCCATTCATGCCATGAGGGGGGGTGTGGAATGCAGTCCCGGAACAACTATTCTTTGGGATTACGGGTACAGCAGTTCATTTCCCGATATGGATTTTTTACATGCTGCCGTACTGTTCACCAGGATAGTAAGTAAGCCTGCAAAGGGCATGATATCCCTCGATCTTGGCCACAAGGCGATGGCATCCGAGATGCCGCATCCAAGAGTAATGCTTCCTGAAATTGGGAACTATAAAATGATTATTCATAGTGAAGAACATATGGTAATCGAAACACCTGCGGCAGAGAGACTCAAAACAGGCGACATTCTTTACGGGATCCCCTGGCACATTTGTCCCACTGTTGATCGTTTCGATTCCATATTTGTGGTGGATGATCATAAAGTTGAAAGGCAGTGGGATGTAACTGCAAGAAAAAGAAAGATTACAATTTAACCTGGATGAGCAAAGATATACTTATTTTTGACGGACACCTTGACCTTTCGATGAATGCCATGGAATGGAACAGGGATCTCAGGTGGACAGTCGAAGATATACGCAATAGCGAGAAAGGGATGGCTGATAAGCCTGACAGGGGGAGGGGAACTGTAAGTTTCCCGGCAATGCGCCGGGGTAATATAGGAATTTGTGTTGCGACCCAGATAGGGAGATATGTTAAAAGAGGAAATAGCATACCTGGATGGAATTCTCCGGAACAGGCCTGGGCGCATACCCAGGGCCAGCTTGCCTGGTACAGGGCAATGGAAGAGGCCGGTGAGATGGTTCAGATAAGGAACGGAAAACAGCTGCATCAACACCTTGACAATTGGTCTGCAAACCCCGGCAGGGCTCCCATAGGTTATATCCTGAGCCTTGAAGGTGCCGATTCGATTATTTCCCCCGACCATCTCGGGCGTGCATATGATTATGGTTTGCGCGCTATCGGTCCGGCTCATTACGGACCGGGGACTTATGCACGGGGGACTGATTCAACAGGCGGAATCGGGGTAAAGGGCCGTGAACTGGTCAGGGAGATTGAAAGGCTGGGGATGATCCTCGATGCCACTCACCTTTCCGATGAAAGTTTTCGGGAAACCATGGATCTGTTTCATGGTCCTGTCTGGGCAAGTCATAACAACTGCCGGGTTTTTGTGCCACATAACAGACAGTTCACGGATGAGCAGATCAGTGAACTGATAAGCAGGGATTCTGTAATAGGTGCGGCTCTTGACGCATGGATGCTGGTTCCCGACTGGATCAGGGGAAAATCTGATCCCGGAACCAGGGAGGTGACATTAGGTCTGGTGGTCGACAATATCGACCACATCTGCCAGCTTGCGGGTAATTCACTGCATGCCGCTATCGGATCGGACCTCGATGGCGCTTTCGGTCTTGAACAGAGTCCCCGTGATATTGATACAATCGCAGACCTTCAGAAAATTCCCGGGTTGCTTCGTGAAAGGGGATACAAGGAGGATGATGTTAAAAATATCATGAGTGGCAACTGGATACGTTTTCTTCACAAAAATCTTGTAAAGGAATAAATGTCCATTTTAATGACGCATTTCAATATTTGATTGGATCTTGTCTTATTTTAAATAAATTTCCATTTTAATGACGCTTTTCCAGGAAAAAGCCGGGGATCCAAACGGAAAAGAGATCATGACCCTGCTGAACAACCATGTAATCCCGCCACGTGTCCCTTTTGTACCCGTGATATACGAACATGCTGCAGGGCTTCTTGGCATCAGTACATCATCTTTGGCCCGGGATGAGGATCTTGTAGTCAAAGGTCAGCTGAAAGCCTATAATCTCTATAAACATGATCTAGTTTCGGTCGGTGTTGATATATATAACGTAGAGGCAGAAGCTTTGGGCTGCAGGGTACAATACTTTAATGATATGTCAGTACCTTCCATAGAAGGGCCGGTAATTTCAAATTATGAGGAATTCAGCAGGTTAACAGTACCGGATCCGCGAAACAGTGGACGTATGCCGCTTTTTTTATCTGCAGCAGCCAGGATCAACGAATCCATTGGAAACGAGGTACCGGTTACCGGCACAATAACCGGTCCCTTTACTCTGGCAGCTCTGCTCCGTGGATTCGAACCTTTCCTTATGGATCTTTTAACCGATGAGATTTTTGCAAGGGAGCAACTGATGTTCACGACGGAAGTCAGCTATGCCTATGCAAAGGCTTTTGCTGAAACGGGAGTTGGCGTGTCAATCAATGAATCCTGGATAGCCCCGCCACTTTTGTCGCCCGATGTTTTCAGTTCATCGGTCCTTGAATTTGAAAAACTGCTTATAAACCGGATCAGATCATGCGGTGTGGACAATGTTGCCCTTATATGCGGCGGAAACACCAGTGCAATTGCCCATCAGCTGGTCCGGACAGGATCATCGCTGCTGATGGCCGACTATAACACAGACCATTTTCTATTCAAGAAATTGTGTGAAAAGCATAAAATAAATCTCAGGGCCTGCGTTGATCCGGTTCTTGTGGAACAGGGCAATGAGGATCTCATGGAAGAGGCCGTTAAAAAAGTCATGCCGGTATGTTCTGCCAATGGCCGGTTCATATTTGGATGCGGGGTAGTGAGTTCCGCAACACCTCCTGAAAACATAATTTTCCTAAAAGACCTTGTTGAGAAACATAACCCCTACAGGTGATCTGAGACTCTTTTGAACCGAAACACGGTTTTTTGCACCTGCAACAAACTGTTTTAGTTTATTTTAATATTATGATTTCAGGATTTTTCTTAAATTTGATTATTGAAAAAAGGTCCTGATAATCTGAATTAAAATGGGAATAACCGTTTAACCGCCTAAATGATGCCGGCGTTGAGTTGGCATGGATTTAAAAGCCGGACGGTCCGGATACCCGAGGCGTTTGCATATTCTGAAAACTATAAATAATATTAATCCAAAACAATGACAATGGAAAATATCAACCGCAGGAAATTTATCGGATCGGGGCTGGCTGCTGCTGCTTCCCTTTCGGTTGGATCATCTTTTGCTTCCGGACTTAAGCCTGAATCTGTTACTCTGAAAAGGAACGATGAGCATCCCTTCAACCCGCGCACTATAAATTCAATGCCCACGAATTCCCTTGGGCGAACAGGGTACAAAGTTGGCATATTGAGCCTCGGAGCGCAGGCAGCTGTTGAAACACCGGGCATGGAGGATGAAGCCGAAAGGATCATCAATCGTGCTATTGATCTGGGAATTAACTACATTGATACGGCGGCCTCCTACGGACGCGGTCTGAGCCAGAGGAATGTAGGCCGGGCTATGAGAACCCGCCGCAGTGAGGTTTTTCTAGCATCCAAGACCCACGACCGGACGTATGACGGATCCATGCGGCTTCTTGAGGAAAGCCTCAACAGCCTGCAAACCGACCACCTTGATGTCTGGCAGTTTCACAATGTACAGAGAAAGGACCAGCTTGATCAGATCTTTGCAGATGACGGGGCTATGAAAGCCATGCAGAAGGCAAAGGCTGAAGGCATGATCAGGTATATTGGTATCTCCGGTCATTTCGAACCTCTTGTACTGTTGGATGCTGTCGACAGATATCCTTTCGATCTGGTTCTGCTGGCAGTTAACGCTGCAGATGTTCATTACCTGAGCTTTAAAAATTATCTACTGCCGGAATTACAAAGACGTGAAATAGCAACCGTAGGAATGAAGGTAGCCACCCGGGGCCGCATGCTTTCATCGTGGACACCACCACCCCTGGATGAGCAACCCGCGAGGCTGGCAACATCCCTGCCCGGGACCATCAACATAAAGGAAGCACTGACATACAATATGAGCCTGCCGGTAAGTACCACGATAATAGGAGTGGACGATGTTGCCCAGATCGAGGAGGATGTAAAGATAGCCTCTGAATTTTCGCCCCTTAGCGAGGCGCAGATGAAGGAAATCGAATACAAGACATTGCCTATAGTCCGCCAGGGCCTCTATTTCCGCCGCTGGGACCTTGGGGCATAATTGGAAACTTAGAGTCTCTGGCCAGAATATTGAAGATTGCATCAGATTTGGCCTTATACCGGAAGATCCCTGTTGGTACACGATGTCGCTCGTTCATCTTCCGGGGGGGCTTGGCCCGAATGGCATTGGTGATAAAAAAGGCTTAAGTACCTTCTGAAGACCCGGACCCGATGCCCGGCGGGTCGCCTGGAGGCAAAGAATGGTCGTCTTGTATGTTCTGCGTCGGACTACTTGCCCGGTCAACAAGGTAAATGATCGATTTATGGGATAAACCAGAGTGAAGTGACAGTCCTGTTTCGCAGGTGCGGCTTGTTGAATAGCCATGTTGCACTTTTCCAGCAAGTTGTGGTTTAAGTTCGCGCAGGCCGTGGCTGTTGAGTTCAGGTATGAAAAATCCCTTGTCTCCTGCAAAGCCGCAGCAGTTAGTCCCGGGTACAACCACCCTGGTGGCACATTTGCTGGCAAGCTCGAACAGCTTGTTTTCAAGGCCCATTTTTTTCATGCTGCAAACCTGGAACACACTTACTGTTTCATCAACAGGTGAGATTTTCAGATAAGGCAGAAGATAGTCGATGATGAATTCAACCGGTTCATAAAGCTTCATGGTCTTTCCCATGTTTTCCCTCATCGTTAAAAGGCATGGACTCATGTCGCAAAGCACTGGAAACCTGCCATTCTCACTTGCTTTAATAAGCGCGGCTTCAAGCTCGACTGATTTCTTTTTCGCGATATCTGTATACCCCTTGCTTGAAAATGCCATTCCGCAACACAGATTGTCGAGGTTTTCAGGAAAGACAGGTTCATATCCCGCTTTATTAAGCAGGGCGGATATCTTTTCTGTTAACTGGGGTTCATCCCTGTGATCTTTTGAAACCCCCATTGCCCTGTTTATGCAGGAGGGAAAGTAAACAACCTTGCGGGGAAGGCCGGATGCATTGATCTTCGCCTGTCCTGTTCTTTTAGCTGCTTTAGGAAGATATGGGTTCCATTGGGGTGTTCTGCCACCCGTGATTTTTCTTATTGCACCAGTAACAGACTGCATGAGAGAATCTCCGGTTATTCTGTGAATTGCACCGGCAAAGGAGAGGGCCGCCCGTGCCATACCGGTCGTCCGGTCCATGTTGGCGGCAATATGGGCTGCTATACGTTTTCTGAAGGGGGAGGGCCTTGCCCGCAGGCTTTTTATGAATTCACCTGTATCTATTTTTACCGGACAGCTTAATGCACATAATCCATCGGTGGCGCACGTGGCAATTCCGGCATGATCATACGATTTTGACAGTGTAGCTGCCAGATCAGGGTCATGGCCGTTTTTTCCCAGACCGGACATTTCCCTGTAAACAACAATCCGTTGTCTGGGAGTTAGTGTCAATCCCGCAGATACGCATGAAGTCTCGCAAAATCCGCAATCAGTGCATTTGTCAATAATTTCATCTGCCGGGTGAACCGGCTTAAGGCTTTTAAGATGGACCTCGAGATCATCGTTGAATATAACTCCCGGGTTAAGTATATTATCCGGGTCAAACAGTTCCTTTATATCCTTCATCAATCTGTATGCCCCTCTTCCCCATTCCATCTCGACAAAGGGAGCCATATTCCTTCCTGTTCCGTGCTCGCCTTTCAGTGATCCGTCATATTTGTCTAACACCATGCCGGCCACATCTTCCATTAGGCCCGCGTACCTGCTGACCTCTGTGGTAGTACTAAAATCCTGGGCAAAGACAAAATGCAGGTTGCCTTCAAGAGCATGTCCAAAAATAACGGCATCGTGATATCCGTATTTTTCCAGCAACCTCCGGAGGTCAAGGGTTGCTTTTGCCAGGTATCCGACGGGGAAGACAACAGCTTCCATAATAACCGTAGTCCCGGTCTTTCTCATTGCCCCAACGGAGGGGAAAAGGCCCTTCCTGATTTTCCAGAGCTTCTCATATTCTTCAGGGTCGTCTGAAAATTCTACAGGAAGCTCAGTAGAAACCGGCCTTATACGGGCTCTGATCTCTTTTATCTGATCCTGCAGGGTTTGCTTGTTCGCGGAGGTGGTTTCGACAAGCAGGGCGCATGACTGGCCGCCCAGGTCCCTGATATAATCGGGGATACCGGGTTCCTTTTCCACCGAACGCAACCCGGTCCGGTCAATCAGCTCAACGGCTGCCACAGGTGAAGATTTAAGCAATGAGACAGCCATACATGCCTTTTCGATATCCGGAAAGATCATAAGTGAACTTGCCCTGAAAGGATGTTCCACCACAGTTCTGAACCTGATTTCAGATATAAATCCAAGTGTCCCCTCCGAGCCAATCATAAGATGGCCGATTATGTCGAAAGGATCGGGAAAATCTATAAGTGCATTCAGGCTGTAGCCCATGGTGTTCTTAATCCTGAATTTCCGGGCTATTCTTTCCGATAATTCTGCATTTTCCTTTACAGTTTCCGCTAGTTTTTCGATCTGTTCAAGGAAGAGAGGTTGTGACCTGCGGAATTCATCCCTGGATGACCGGCTGCCGGTGTCCAGTATGGTGCCGTCAGCAAGTATGACCCGTATGCTGTCAAGTGTCTTGTATGAATTATCGGAAGTGCCGCAGCACATGCCGCTTGCATTGTTGGCAGCAATTCCGCCTATCATGGCTGCGTTAATCGACGCAGGATCGGGACCTATCTTCCGTCCGTAGGGGCGTAGCATACTGTTCACGTATCCTCCTGTAAGACCGGGCTGGAGGGTGATCTTTTCACCGTTTTCTTCGATATTATATTTGTTCCAGTTTTCACCTGCCACGATCAGTACCGAATCGGTGAGAGCCTGACCGGAGAGGCTTGTTCCTGCCGCCCTGAATGTAACAGGTACAGATAATTTTGAGGCTTCCTTTAAAATAAAAGAAACTTCCCTTTCATCCAGCGCTTTGATGACCATCATGGGAACAAGCCTGTAAAAGCTGGCATCAGAGCCATAGGCAAGTGTATAAAGCGGATCACGAAAAATCCGTTTCCGGTCTATCTTCGAAAGCAAAGTTTTGTATAACCTTGTATATTTTTCCTGGCCCATAACCGAAGAAGGTTCTGTTGATCACCCTGTTCTTACTCACTTTTCAGGTCTGCTTCCCGTTGCAATGATTAGAGGGTAAAAGTAAGAGAAATGAATTAAAATATTTACCGTGGGAAAGGGAGTGCCGTAAATTTTTGATAATACAGGTCACGACTGACTGATCTGGTTGCCAGGAAGGCGCATATCGGACATGCGCTAACTGAGGCTTATCGGTAATATCCGGGGACAGGAATGAAGAGGAACTTAAAAGGTTGAATTCCTTCATGTTTTCATTTTGAATATTGATCATGTTTTTGTAATTTTAACAACCAACATGTAAAATTTTGATTTTTGAGCCGGATTACATAGCAGTTGGAAAATTGCGGGTTCGACCGAAAATCAATTCAAGAGTGCCTGATCTATATCACCGCGTCACCATTTTTCGGTTTACCTTAACCAGCCATTGATCTTTCCGCTTTTCAGCAGAACCGCATTATCATCTCAGTAATGCAGGGATAGTAGAAAACATTTAAAAACGGGGAATCATGGAAGAACGTTCATTCAGAGATGCACTGGCAGAGCACCTTGGCGATAAGGTTGCAGACGAGCTTATAAGACGCCTGGAACCTTCTTATGAAAAACGCCCCTCGATTGAGGAACTGGAACAAAAATTGGTTAAGGCTTTGGATGAGTACCTGGCAGAATTCCGGCACGACGAAGTCCAGGCTGCACTTGCCATTGGTGTGGCAACAAAACCTACTGCTACAGGTGCGGGATCGGGTATAAAAACCGGGATAGGAACAGGGGTAGGAGTCAGGATCGGCACAAAATAGACAAACCCTGCAAAAATTCCTGTTACAATATCCGTCATCCAAAAATCGATGATGATAGGTCAGCAGTGTTACTTTATTGTTAAATGATGATAGTGATATATATGAGGATCAGGTGAATCTTTAATACTGGCAAATTGAATTAAAGTAATCAGCACCATGACTGATATTGTTTTCATTTTTCCTTCAGCCAGAGGGAACAGGGCTGTTTTTAATTCTCATCTTGGAGTTGCCTATCTGCAGGCCGTCTTGAAACGACATGAGATTAAAAGCATGCAGTACCTTAGAAAAAATCCGGGAACAATATGGGAGGTGGCCCGTGAAATTCTGGATCCTTCTCCTCGTATTGCGGGATTTACTGTTTATGATTCCAACTTCGGAGTTTGCTGTGCAATTGCAGATTGTCTCAAAACCCTGAAACCCGATCTTGTAATTATTTGTGGCGGACCAACCGCCACCTTCTCTGACAGAGAAATTCTTACCCGTTCTCCGTCATTTGATGTTTGTATCCGGGGAGAAGCTGAAGGAGCCGGGGTTGAAATTATAGAGGAGTTGATAGGTGCTCCTTCCGGACAGATCCCTGATATACTTGATCAGATTGAGGGTGCATCTTATTTCAGGGAAAATGAATTTTACACCACGGGCATTGCTCGTAATTCACCAGGTTCCCGGCATGTGACAGCCTGTCCGCTTGACCTTCTGCCCTCACCATATCTTGACGGTATACTGATGGATGGAAGAACGGGGATTCTTACGGGGAGGGGATGCAATCAGAATTGTGCCTACTGCCAATTCGCTGCCCTGGGTAAAAAGAAAATAAG
Source organism: Bacteroidales bacterium (assembly GCA_007123885.1). GTDB lineage: Bacteria > Bacteroidota > Bacteroidia > Bacteroidales > PUMT01 > PXAP01. Next base: position 16,688 of record SLGC01000156.1, read on the forward strand.
GCTGCATTCTATTGACCGGGTACTTGCTGAACTGGAACTGATATCGAACATGGATAGAAAGAAAGGCATGTCAACCAGGGTTACCATACACGATGATACTTTCAGCCTTCTGCCAGAACGTGCGGGAGAACTTTGCCAGGCTATTGCTGACAGGCAGCTGGGTCTTCAGCTCACCTGCATAACCCGGGCCGACCGTGTAGATGGCGAGCTGCTCGGATTAATGAAGCAGGCCGGATTCACAAGTATAGCTTTCGGGCTTGAAAGTGCTGTGCCGCGTGTGCTGCATGTGATAGGTAAAGTGAGAAAGCCCTTGAAAAGAACCGGCAACTTCCAGAGGGAAAAAGATTTCATTGAAAGTGTGCGTGTAAGTGTGCATAAAGCCAGGGAGCTCGGAATTACTGCAGGAGTAAGCATTATTCTGGGACTGCCAACAGAAACAATCGAAGAGGCCCGTAAAACGGTTGATTTTGTCAGAAGCTTGCCTGTTGATTATTATATGCATAATATCCTTCAGGTTTTTCCCGGCACTCCTTTGTGGGAAAACCATGAAGAATATTCGATAGGAACAGTAAAGGGACCTGTTGGTTTGCCGGTAACGGTCAGCTATTCGTTTGATCCTTACAAGGTTAAGCCAGCAGATAAAAGCATCAGCAACTATGAATCTTATTTTGTACGCCTTCTTGCCGGAGCCTCGGCTTTCGGATGCGGAAGTGCCCTGCCTCCCCATGAAGAGCTGGATACGGTTGTAATCAGATCAAATAATCTCTCAGGGAAGTTGCTGGACTGGCTGAGAAACAATCTCAGGATCGGCGGTATTGTAATCCAGTTCTATGATGGAAAGGTTAAACCGGGAGACGAAATAATTGAAGGTGACCGTACTGGCATTTTGAGTGCGCTGGTTCCCTCCAGGTTTCACATCCAGTTGATGCCTGAATATGCGGGAACCGGGAAATGCATCTGGAACATAAATTCTGAAATGGCTGAACTGGCAGGAGCATATTCACCAGGACTTACCCGCCTGCGACTGGAGCAATCTGTTGATCCGCTGCTTGAATGGATCAAAAACCGGAAAAGGACTAGTGAGCTTTGTGACCCTGGATTTTCCGGAGTCGACCGGCTTCATGAGCTTGCAATTATTATGGACGACATAAAACAGTCGGCGATATTAACCACATGGCCTTTTCCCCCATTCCTGGTCTACCCCGGACGGTTCAGCCACAATAAACCTCCCTGCAGAACCCTGAGCAGGATAGAGATAGATGCGGATGGGAATATAAGGGTTTGTGCCCATGGAGAGGTGCTGGGAAACATCCACGAAAATTTTGACTTTATCAGGAACAGGTTTGGCAGTCACCTTAAAAAAAGTCCTGATTACAGCTGCCCTTTCCCATCAAATAACGGAAAAATCAGGGATCCCGAATCCCGGAAGGATGGTTGCCTTAGTCTCATTGATTTCTATTCCAGGACCGATCTGCTATATAAGCACATGATCGAAGTATCGGGAAGCTGAAATATGCTCCCCGATGTCCTCACAGACAACACATATGTATTGTCCGGCTTCAATTATCCGGTTGATCCTGATCGCAGTACTCCTGCAGCATTTCGGTTGCACCTGGAACATCATGTTCTTCTCCCTGCATGAAGTCTGAACATGCACCTTCCATATCATCCAGTTCCTGCTTTAACATTCCCCGGTGCAGATATATTTGAACAAGGGCCGGATCATATTCCAGTGCCAGGGTATAATCTTCTATCGCCCCTTCCAAATCTTCAATGGTGAGTTTTACAATAGCCCTGTTATAGTATGAAATTGCCAGGCCCTCATCCACATCAGAAGGCCGGTGTGAGTCCAGAACATTGCCTCTGCGATCATATATTGTCAAACTCATTCTGCTGATACGGCGTCTTTGGATATCGATCGCCTGGCTGTAATCTTCAATTGCCCCCTCATAATCTTCAATACTGAATTTAGAAGCACCTCTGAGGTTGTAGGCAACAGTATAATCAGGATTCAGTTCTATCGCCCTGTCCAGATCGACTATGGCTTGCTTGTAATCCCTCATCTGATATTTTACAAGTGCGATATTGTAATATTCAAATGCGGTTTGTCCGCGAAGTGAAAATCCTGAAATTAAAGCCGAAAAAACCAGAAATAATGACAGTTGTCTCATCGTAATATTTTTTTACCGGGTGAAATAACAAATCTTGCTTCTATGCTGGCATGGTATCCGGCGGACTCATATTGGTTGCTGCGGGCCCTTGTTAATCCGGATACTATCTGGTAAACAGGTATTATATGTAAAAGTATAGAAAT
>SLGC01000404.1 GCA_007123885.1 Bacteroidales bacterium
AATGGCTGGCTGTATTCGAGGATTAATTCCATTATTTCAAGAACCCCGGTTTGATTTAAAGGCCGGGCAGAAGAAAGGCACTGCCATATTTCATTCAGATTTTTCCTTTCAGGTATTACATTCAGTAATTGTTCACTCACAATTTCTTCCAGCCTGGGTGAGGCATCATTAATTTTATTATTAGTGCCCGGGTTCGGGTTTCTTATATATCCATTCACATTACCCGATGATATTACAACATTGTCAATGGCAGTCAAATCATCCAGGTCGCCGAAAGAGATGCCGTAATTGCGATTACAGGCGGCAGTATTGCCCTTTAAAACAATATTATCCAGCAAATTCCGATTTCCATAATTGATGATCGAGATTCCGCCATTGCAGCCTATGGCCAGATTCCCGGTAACCTTTGAAGGCCCGCCGCCAACAACTATCCCCGGATTGTTCCTGGAACCAATGACTATATTGTTTCTAACTATATTGGCATTTTGCGGACTTGAGTCTTCCGCGCCATAAACCATGATACACGGACCCTGTGTATTTGTTATAAAATTGTTTTCAATAACACCGCCTGTTACATTTAGTTTAAGTTGAATACCATAGCCAATAATGTTTTCACCAAATATTTGGGAACCATCGATGACATTGCCTTTAAATAGAAAACCGGTTACGCTTGATTTACCGTCATGCTGGCCGATATATACAGGTGTTGTCTTCGGACCGATAAAATAATTATCCAGAATTTTTATATTGTCGTAATCAGCCAGTGCATTTGCACTTATATCGCCACCGCCACTTTCGTAAAAGAGGCAGTTTTGAATGGTTACATTATTATTGCCCTGTCCTGATACACCAAGGCGGATTGCGTACCGGTACTTTGATCGAAATTCCAGAAAATCGACAATCACGTTACTTCCATTAATTTGCAACAGGGTTTCCCTTCTTCCGTCCCATGTTAAAACGGGTCTGTTTTCACCATTACCATACCCGCGGATAGTAACCGGCTTATCTGGCAGCCCCGAATTGTTCATCACCGCATACCCCTCATATACCCCTTCATGCAATATCAATTCATCGCCCGGCTGCAGTTTATCCAGAATATCTGCATAATTATCACCCGGCTTTATTATCCAGGACTTCTGGGCCATTACTTCCGGGATTCCTGTTCCGGCAAAGAAAAGTAAGACCATCACTACTGCCGTAAATAGCCGTTTTGCAACTTCAACTGTTTTCTCAACCATATGTCCATGTTTTAACCTTTCGTGAACAATATACATAATTATAATTGCCTGGAAAAAATCCGGTAAAATTTTGTGATACGGAAACATGTCAGGACAGAATATGAACCTGAGTTTCAGGACAGGAGAATGACAGGAGAACCTGAACTTCATAAAGTGGGATCAAATGATTATTTTTGTTGATTAGTTTTAAAATTGTATATGGAATCGGGAAGGAATTTATTATTATTCAAATATGGCGGTAACGCCATGACAGATCCGGACCTGCAGATCGAAATACTTCGTAATATCTGCCTATTGAAGAAGAAGGGACACAGCCTGGTCATTGTTCATGGTGGAGGCCCCTTTATAAAAATCACCCTTGGTGAGGCAGGAATTGAATCGGAATTTATTGACGGACAGCGCAAGACCACTCCCCGTGCCATGAAGTACGTTGAAATGGCCCTTAAAGGAAGGGTGAACGGCAGCCTGGTGTCAATTTTAAACGGGATGGGATACAAAGCAGTGGGACTTTCCGGGAAAGACGGGCAAATGGTTCTGGCAGAAAAAAGGATGCATCAAAGGAAGGAAAACGGAAAATCAATCAGCGTCGATCTGGGCCAGGTGGGTGATGTGGTTGAAGTTGATCCCGGGCTTATCTATCTTTTGCTGGACAATGATTATTTGCCCGTGATCACATGCATCGCATCCGACAGCAGCGGAACAGATTATAATATAAATGCTGATCTGTTCGCAGGACATATAGCCGGAAACCTGTCAGCAGAGCAGTATGTTGTGCTGACAGATGTGGACGGGCTGATGCTTGATAAAAATGATCCCGGTTCGTTAATACGGGAAATAAAATTGTCAGAACTGCAAGAACTGAAAGATAACGGTGTCATCCAGGGGGGCATGATCCCCAAGGTAGATTCCTGCCGGATAGCCCTTGAAAAGGGGGCCGTATCTGCCAGGATTATCAACGGGACGGTGCCGGGGCAGATTGCAGAAATATTTGAAGGAGGAGATCCGGGAACGGTGATAAGGAAGTGACCGGATAGAAAATCAGATGGGGGTGTCGCCATAACCAATATTAACATGATAAATAAGCTCAGCAATAAATATCAGGATCTTGACCGGCAGAATTATCTGCAAACATTCAAACGCTTTCCTATTACTATCAGCCACGGAAAGGGTTCAAGGGTGTGGGATGTGGATGGTAATGAATATATTGATGTAATTGGCGGTATAGCGGTTAACATCGTTGGACATTGTCATCCTGAAGTGGTAAAGGCTGTACAGGAGCAGTCCGCCCGGCTGATGCACATTTCGAATTTCTACCTTAGCGAGCCCCAGGTAAAGCTTTCCGAAAAGCTGAAAGCCATATCCGGTCTCGAGAGGGTATTTTTGACAAATAGCGGAGCGGAATCTGTTGAAGGTGCCATGAAAATAGCCCGTAAATATGCTCATGGAAAAGGAAAGGGCGGAACTATCATCTCATTTGAAAATTGTTTCCATGGCCGGACATTCGCCACTATTGCTGCCGGTAAAAAACAGATGCAGGAAGGTTTTGAGCCTATACCCGGCGGTTTTATTGCGGTGCCTTTCAATAATATGGATGCTGTCAAAAAAGCAGCATCCGGTGATGATACTGCTGCCATCATTATCGAACCTTTGCAGGGAGAAGGAGGAATAAACGAAGTTGATCACAGGTTTCTCAATGAATTGAGTGATTTCTGCAAGGAACAGGATATTGTGCTGATCTTTGATGAAATTCAGTGTGGCATGGGCCGCACCGGAAAAATGTTTGCAAAGGATCTTTACGGGGTAATGCCCGATATAATGACCCTTGCCAAGGGTCTGGGAGGCGGGTTCCCTGTAGGTGCCATACTTTCAAATGAGAAAGTGAGCTCTGCAATTAATTTCGGTGACCATGGGACCACTTTCGGCGGGAACCCCCTGGCCTCTGCTGCCGCACTGGCAACTATCAGGGTTATAGAATCGGAGGATCTTTTAAAACAGGCAGAAGAAAAGGGCACATGGCTTGGATCAAGGCTTAAGGCTATGAATAGCCCGCATATTAAAGAAGTACGGGGACGGGGATTGATGATCGGAGCAGAACTTGATATTGAAGCCGGGCCACTGGTGGCAAAAATGCTGGAGAACGGAGTGCTGGCAAACGCAACTGCTGGAAATGTATTGCGGTTGCTGCCTGCGCTGAACATAAGTTATAGTGATCTTGAAGAAGTTATCGGGATACTTGGCAAATCTTTAAAAGAAATAGATGAATAAGATAAAAGCAGGAATAATTGGTGCAACAGGTTATACCGGTTCGGAGCTGGTAAGATTGCTTATAAACCACCCCAATGTGGAAATTGAATTTATCACCTCTGAATCCAGGACAGGAGACCTGCTCTCGGATGTGCATCCTTTTCTTCAGGGAATAGCCGATATAGAGCTCGGATCAATAAAGCAGATTGATCAACATGAGCCTGATGTAGTGTTTCTGGCATTGCCTCATGGTGTTTCTATGGATTTCGTTAAGAAATTCAGCGAACATCCCTTTAAAATAATTGATCTTTCAGGAGATTTCAGGCTGAGTACCAAAGAGGTTTATGAACAGTGGTATGACAGCGAGCACACCTTCCCTAAAGGAATGGCAGACGCCGTATTCGGTTGCCCGGAACTTTTTTCTGACAGGATAAGAAACGCAAAGCTAATTGCCAATCCGGGCTGTTTCCCGGTGAGTGCCATACTGGGAATTGCTCCACTGTTGACCTTCAATATTGCGACCCCCGCACCCATAATCGTGGATTCAAAAACAGGCGTGACAGGAGCGGGGATAACCGCAAAACCAGTCAATCTCTATTCCAATGTAAATGATAATTTTAAAGCCTACGGGCTTAAAAAACACCGGCACACGATAGAAATGCAGGAGATCCTTGACCGGGTTTCAGGTAAAAAAACCATTATCCAGTTCACTCCACACCTTTTGCCTGTTGACCGCGGTATTTTTACCACCATCTATGCCCGGCCCGAAAGGGATATCAATGAAAATGAGCTAAGGGATTATTTCATCGGGTTCTATTCAGACCATCCTTTTGTAAGGATACGCCGTCAGGCGCCTGCAATAAAAGATGTCAGGGGCACGAACTACTGCGATATATATCCTGTCTTTGATGACCGCACCGGGATGATCATAGTGTTAAGCACAATTGACAACCTGATCAAAGGCGCCTCAGGAGTGGCTATTCAGAATATGAATCTTATGTTCGGGCTGGATGAGACCACCGGGCTTAATCAGGTTCCATTAAACCCTTAACTTAACGGCATGACCGGAATAATTGAAATCCTTTCCTCAAAATAAACACATTTATTTAAATCAATATGATCAAAAATTTAACCAATGTAAGAGGAATAACCTGCTGGGGTGCGCATACCGGTGTAAAATCAATGAGGCGTGATCTGGCGATAATCCACTCGTCAGTACCGGCAAGTGCTGCAGCAGTGTTTACACAGAACCAGGTTGTTGCCGAGCCTGTAAAGCTGACACGGAAACATATTGCCGACGGCATTGCCCAGACCATCGTTGTCAATGCCGGAAATGCAAATGCTGCTACAGGCGAGCAGGGCAGAAAAGGTGCAGAAGCCATGGCCGAAACAACGGCCCGGGAGCTTGGTATAGATAAGGAGCTGGTACTCGTTGCATCTACCGGAGTCATTGGAGAACCTTTTCCGACTGAAGAAATTGTAAAAGGCATAAGTGACAATGTGAAAAATCTCACCGATAAATGCAACGCCGGCATCTTTGCTGCGAATGCCATCCTTACGACCGACACCTTTGCAAAAGAAGGTTTCGTGGAGTTCCAGGTTGACGGACGGGAAATAAACATGGGAGCCATCGCCAAGGGTTCGGGTATGATACATCCCAATATGGCTACCATGCTTGCCTTTATTGTGACCGATATAGCCATAGAACCCGGGCTGCTGAAGAGAACAATGAAAAAAGCCGTGGACAAAACTTTCAATATGATAACCGTGGATGGTGATACCTCCACCAATGACATGGCCATTGTGCTGGCAAACGGTCAGGCAAAGAATGAGATACTGAAGTCCGAAAAAGATGACGATTTCGATGTTTTTCGGGAGAATCTTGAAAAGATGATGCTGCATCTTGCACAGCAGATTGTTTCCGACGGGGAGGGAGCATCAAAATATATCGAATATGAAATAGTAAATGCCCCGGATGAGGCTTACGCCAGGAAAATGATCAGGGAAATTTCAGACTCAACACTGGTCAAGACTGCCATGTATGGCCGCGATCCGAACTGGGGGAGGATAATAAGCGCTGCAGGCAATGCAGGACTTTCATACGATTATCATAAGACCGATCTGTATCTTGGTACCGAAACCAGGCTGATCCAGGTTCTGGAAAAGGGTGTGCCTGGAAAATTTGACCGCAATTACCTTAAGAAACTGCTGCGCGAATCCCATATAAACATAAAGCTTGATCTTAATGACGGCAAAGCGCAGGCAAAAGGCTGGGGGACAGATCTAACCACTGATTACGTTCTTTTTAATTCAGTTTATACTACCTGAGGCCGGTAAACCTGTTTTTGGGCTGCATAGCTTAAATGAAAACCATAAACA
>SLGC01000355.1 GCA_007123885.1 Bacteroidales bacterium
CCATTTGTAAATTTCAATTTTCAAAAACCGGCAACCGGCCATATCAGTTTAACTTAAAACAGGGTCCTTGAGGACCCTCCTATCCCCGCGGAGCTATCCGCGGCAGGAATGTTCAAAAAATCTGTGCCGCTTACAAAGCAGCCCGTCTCTCCGGGGTCATGCAATTCCCCGGCGGCGATTTCCCCGAAAGGGTGAAAAGGATGACACAGTTTAAATGTCATCACCAGTTTGCAAATAAAATGCATTTTGTTGATATTTCCGCAAATAGCTGCCTACTGTTCGCAAAGAATATCTGCGGGATCCTGGTTGGCTGCCATCACGGAGGGTAATAAACCTGCAGTCAGGGCGAGCACCGGGGCAAGCAGCAAGCCGGTGAATATTACCGGCAGGGTTACAGGACTTTCCGGGCCGGTAAGGGAAAATCCTGTCCCGCTCCAGAATATGCCCGCAAGAACACCGACGATACACCCGGCTATGCCGGCAATGATCCCCATCAGCGCTGATTTGCCCAGGAATATCCGGAGCACCTGGAATCTTCTGAATCCTATGGCCCTCAGGATGCCGATCTCGTGCTTTCTTTCGCGCACATTATTTAATATCAGTATGAAGATCCAGATCGATGCACCGGTAATCAGAAGGATGATCAGTACGGATGCCAGCTGTTCTTTTTCGGCCCTCAGCTCCCTCTGGTGTTCAATCTCGGCATTAAGTATCTCTTCATGCAGCCTTGAGGCTCTCTGACGTACATCGGCGCGTGCGGCAATGAGCGAGCTGAATTCAAATACCCGGGCGTGGGGAAGAATAGCTTGCACCTCTCTTGTGACCTGGCCAAGCTCCTCGGTGGCACATACACATTCCAGTGCCAGTATACCGTTTATCTTTCCCGGCTTTCCGAGTATCGCCTGTGCCCTGTCGAGCGGTATCCACACCGTCAGGTCATCCCTGGTGCCGCGCCTTTGATAAACCCTGTTAACCTCAAAATTTTCGCCCCCCAATGTTATTTTATCTCCCGGCCTGAGGTTCAGGGAAACCGCAACCTCCTCACCCAGGTCCGCTTTGCCTTCAGGCACACGTTCCATGATTGGTGAGCGGTACTCAAAATCTTCGGTAAGGTGGCCGGGCTTGCTGTATACCGGTACCTGTCCACTGATCCCTGCAAGCAGGATCTCAGTATTCTTTTCTTTCCAGAATAGTTTTTCCTGCAACACAGGCATAAGGTGATTCAGGGTTTTCATCCCGCTTTCGGCTATTTTCCATGCATCCTCATAATCGAGGTATGTTGTGGCGTATCCCTGGCTCTCAAGTTCGGAAATGCTCTGTTCATTATTGAGGATAAGGACATTATATCCCATATTCCTCATTATTATCCTGTAATCATCTTCCAGCTGAGCCATTTCAGCCCTGAGTTCCTTTTCTTTTTCAATGAACAGATGCTCGGTGGCAAGTTCATCTCCCCTGAGCACAATGAAAGCTCCCACAAAGCCGGCGGTAGCTATTACCAGGGAAAGAACTCCCGTGATAAAGCCGAATTTTTTATGCTTGAGCTCATTCCTTATTATATGCCATATGTTCATTTTTACGGCTGACTGATTTGCTTTTTCCATATTAGATCCGGTAAATTACCTGATGTTTTTTTGATAGATTATGACCCCGGAAATCAGGATCAATCCAACAATACCTGCCAGAATGTATATTATTGAATAGTGAAAATTCCTTATCCCTCCGGTTTTTCCTGCAACTGCCTGATCCTTCCGGTCATGGTCCTGACTGATGGTTGCCGGCTCCCGTTCTGATCCTGTATCTGTTCCTGAACCGGATTGTCCGGCCGGTGGAATAACAGCTTCAGCCAGGCCTTCAACATTCCGTGAACGATCTTGCTGTTTTGCATCCTCACCGGGATCCGGCGGGGTTCTGACAGTTTCCTGCCCTGCAGCGGTTTCTGTGGCGGCCACTTCTTCCGGCTGACCTTCATTGCTGCTGTCGCCAAAAATATCCAGATAAACCACCCTTGCTGATTCCCTCTCATTTGACGGGCTCCTGCCGGCTGTTCCCAAACGCTCCTGCGTGGCCGTTTCAAGCCGTTCCCTTACTTCCGCTTCCCGGCTGGCAAAATCACCTATCCCGCTTAACGGATTGGACAGACTGATGTCGGCTATATTTTCAACGGCATTATCCCAATCCATTGCCACCAGGAGATCCACGCCCGGATTGAGGAGCTTGGCCTGGCATGAGCATGGTCCTGTCAGAAATTCCGCCGCCTCCGATATGTTCCATTCATTGATCCCGTTCCCCACTATAGCCCATAATGCTATCCCCCTGCCATAAATGGGAAAAACTATCGGCTCATTGTCAAACCTTCCCAGGTCAGCCTCACTGTTCATAAGCATGCTGACAAGATATGATTCATCGGGGTCATCACGGGACACTGTTATCACTTCAAATTTCACAACCGGTTCCTCAGCATCCGTGCCTGTACCCGGCTTCCACCACAGTTCAGCATCCGGCAGTACCAGGGTTCGCTCAAGCCGATTCAGGTGATTTGTAAGCAGATCCAGTGCGGCACGGTCCTTCCGCCTGTCTCCGCTTTCAAGCAATACCCAGACTGCGGTGGCATCACTTACAAGCATTCCGGCCATCTTTTCACGGGCAGGCGAGAAAACCATCCTGGAAACATTCTCCGTGGTCAATGGTCCCGACCAGATGATCTTGTTAATTCCGCTGATCCTCGGATACCTTAGAACCACCCAGGGAAGTTGCGGGGGAGAAAGATCTTTTAAAAACCCCCTCGTTATATCATCCATAGGCCCTCCGGCATCGATTTTCCTTAGTTCGATATTTGCCATTATGCCATTCCCGGATGCATTGAGAAGATCATTGATCAGTCTGTTATCCGAAGGATCAAGGGGTTCTTCATAGAAAACCATCAGGGAATATGGATCAGCATCCCAGAATTCCAGGGCATACCGGTATACCGGGATCGGGCAGGCCTTTCCGGGAGTTTTAAGTAAAAAGCTGCCGGAAAAAATTAAAAGTATTATTAAAATGTTTTTTATCATAAACCCTCCTCTGAAGCTATCTGCTCATCGATTACCATTTCAACACCTGGAGCAGAAAAATACTATCAAAATGTTCTTTATCATATATCCCCTTCTGAAGCAATCTGTTTATCGATTACCATTTCAAACCTAAAACCCTAAAACAATGTCTTTTGTCATATATCCCCCTCTGAGGCAACCTGTTTATCGATTACCATTTCAAACCTAAAACCCTAAAACAATGTCTTTTGTCATATATTCCCTTCTGAAGCAACCTGTTCATCGATCACCATTTCGATCCCGGAAATAACTGCAGAATTAACCTTGCCTGAAAAACCGATAGTTAGTTTATCCTCAACCCTTATTCCGTGGAACTGTTTTTTAATTACACGCCTTGTTCCGCCGGCTTCTTGAACGATATCAAAATTTTCAAGGACTTTATTTCCCTGCAGCAGAACATCAAACAGGCGCTGACCGGCTGAAAGTTCTTCGGGTTCCGTAAAATAAAGAGTAACCGTATATGTTTTTTCTCCGGGAACATTTTCCGGGATCAGGCCGACTGATACGGATTTGATCCCCTCTATCCCATATGATCCTACCCAGTCATAATCTCTTTCGCCCCCCTGTATCCAGGTGGCATGATTCCTGAACCAGGCGTGGGACCCCGATTCAATTTCAACCGGTATATCCGGGCCTGCACCATATACTTTAGGATATTCAAGCCATAGCACTCCGTTTTCCCTTCTGTTTCCCTGTCCCCCGAAATTTATTCCCAGAGAGCGAATGGCTTCGTTCCCCTCCTCAAGCCTGTTGAGAGTCCACATTTCTATTCCGGTATCAGGCATATGCACAAGTCCCACACTGGTCTGAAGCGGATAGGAACAGGTGCAGCTCCTTGTGTATTCCGGTGCATTGAGGATCCCGTCGGCAGCAACCATGCTGTTGGTACACCCCGACCTGAATCCACCGAGATTACCGGTGCCTCCGAAATTCAGAAGATCGGCATAACCGGAAGTCCCTGATCTGAACATGATAAGATACCTGCTTGAATTCATTGTTCCGCAGCCATAATATTTATGCCAGTTCCACTCGTAATTCTGACCTGTTAGAGGATGCTCCCTGATGATGTTTTCGCCCGTATAGGGGCTGAATACAGGTTCGCCGGGCCTGCCGGGTATTATCATATCCGGGTGCATTCCCACCGGACCTGAATAACGTTGTGTGTTTTCCCAGATAACATTACCTGTCAGTCCGTTATGGGCGATCAACCTCTCATTGGGTTCGTCGCCCGGAGCACCCCGTTGGCCTCTGCGGCCACCCTGCAACAAAATGTTCTTATCATCATAATAACCAAGCCAGGTACCGAATACACTTTCATCTGTTTTCCATATTTCCCGGCCGGTCCTTATATCCAGCGCCATCATTTCCGAGGGCTGAAAATCTTCTATCCCTCTTCTTTGCATTATTTCAATCACCCCTTCCGATAATCCGTCAACCAGGTACAATCTTTCATTTCCTGCCACTATGGCGTTATGCCGGAAGCCTTTGCCGGCCTTTCTTGACCACAGCACCTCACCACTGTGCCTGTCCATTACCAGCAGATAAGTGCTGGATGTTGCATTCCAGTTTTCGGTTTCACCAACTTTCCCCTCATCGAATATCTGGGGTCCGATCGTGGTTATAAGATAGTCATCCCAGACCATGAGGTGCCCGAATTCCTCGATCTCCAGCCCGGGAACCGGGGGAAGGCGGAACTCCACGAGTATGTCGCCCGATGCAGGATCGAGTGATATCAGCCTCTCCTTATGGATCACATAGACTGCATCCTCGAGCGAAACATAGGGGCTGCCTATGAAGTTTGCTCCGGGATGGTTTGACATATATACTTCCTGACCATTCCAGAACCGCTCTTCGAGCGCAAGATCGGTGAAGGGATGGCCGATCTCAGGAAACTCCCTTATCCAGAGTTCCCTGCCGGTATAGACACATCGTGCACTGAGAGTCTCTATCCCGAGAATGAATAACCTGCCTCCTGCAACCTGGGGAATAGGACCGTTATGGTGCCTTGGAAGGACATTGAGGTTGGAAGGTCCGCCAAACCAGAGGGTGCCAAGGGGAGGCTTGACCAGATTATCGTCCGAATAGGTACGGTTGGCAGCGCTGCCGTATTGATGGGTCCATTGGCCAGCACCCGGCAGAGGGCCTTCCCGGGTGATCATTGTAAAATCCCGGATGCTTTCCATGGACGCATTTACCAGCTCAAATGACCTGAAGTTGCCGCCCGGTCCGGGAAGATACATTTTTCCGCCGTAAGGGCGAAGTGAATTAAATGCCGTGGATATAAACTCATCACCCGGCATTTCACCCGTTACGACAATAAGGTTGTAGATATAAGGGAGGAAAGCGGCGTCGGCCTGTTTACCATTGACTACGGAAACTCGTCTGCCGTATATGCCATGCTGGTCAAAATATTTTTTAAGGTCATTTGCCACATTCCGGTCCGGTTCGACAACCACAATATGAAGTGCGCTGTTTTCCACAAGGGCAGCAACAAGGTCCCTGTCCCCGCCTCCAACGACCATCCCGTATCCACCGGTTGCACCGGATGCTTCTATAATTTCTGCGGCATGCACCTTTGACAGCGAATCAGCCTGCAGTGCGGCAGTTTTATGTGCATAGTGCATCACCGGCTGCGGATAGCTCGATCCGAAGCAGTAGATCCTGCCATCCCTGGTCACGGCAAACAACTTTCCGTCGCCCCCGAACATGCTCCATATCTCACCATCGATATCATATTC
>SLGC01000013.1 GCA_007123885.1 Bacteroidales bacterium
CCTCCGATCAAAGAGAAGCCTTCTGCCAGGAACTGACAGGCTACCCTTCAGTAATTTCAGCTTCCAGGGCCCATGCAATACCGGGGACTGCTTTCAGCGGCAACGCCTTCAGGAGAGAAGGGACGGCATCAAGGGAACAACATATAATTTCAAATGCATGGGTGGACGAATATTATGCTGATGTACTGGGACTAAAAATCATTGATGGAAGATTCTTTTCCCGTGATTATGCAAGCGATTCGCTTGCCGTTGTGATGAATGAAACAGCGGTCAGGATGATGGGTTATACAGATCCGGTAGGGAAAAGAGTGCTGATGACAGCCGCCGGGGGCACACCCGACGCTCCCGAGGATCTTCCATTCACCATTATTGGAGTTGTAAAGGACTTCCATTTTGAATCACTGCACCAGACCATTAATCCGGTAATACTTAACCCGGGGCAGTGGGGCAACTATATCATTGTAAAGCTTGGGGAAGGCCCTGCTTATGATGCAATTGAAATTATCAGGAATAAATGGGATGATTTTGTAGATGATCAGCCATTTGAATATTCTTTCCTGCTGGATGATCTTACAGCTGGCTACAGGTCAGAACATCAGAGCGGACTAATTTTTTCGATTTTTGCTGTACTGTCAATTTTCATCGCATGTCTTGGCCTGCTGGGATTAGCCTCTTTTACCGCCGAGCAACGGACCAAAGAAATAGGTATACGCAAAGCAATGGGAGCTTCAATAAGCTCAGTCATGGCCCTGTTATCAAGGGAGATAAATCTTCTCGTATTATTGTCCACATTGCTTGCCTGGCCGCTTGCATGGTATTTTATGAATAACTGGCTTGAAAATTTTGCCTACAGGATCAACCTGGGAATCGGAGCTTTTATCATGGCTTCATTGCTTACCTACATAATATCCCTTATGACCGTGAGCTTCCAGGCCTACACAACTGCCCGGCTGAATCCTGTCGATACTTTAAGGGATGAATAAAATTGGTAAAGAAAAGGGACATGCGGAGAAGCATCTCATATTGATATTTTGCAGTATGTTGCTGCCCTGTTTTTCTTCCGGACCCAGGATTTACAATACAGCAGTTGTTATCGGAGAGCCGCCGGTCATTGACGGACAATTTGATGACCCGGCCTGGGAGATAGTCGGATGGAACTCCGGTTTTATCCAGAGGGAACCCCACGACGGCTATGATATCTTACCGGTTGGGCAGATAAGGGGGGCCATTCTGTGGGTCTCAAGCTATGAAAGATAATGAGGCCCGGGGCAGACCACTCTTTTTCCGTAATAGTCAAACCGGATTCCGATAGTTTTCAAGCAACTGCAAACCTTTTTCAGTGGCCACACCCCTAGTCATACTAATTATAATATTCTCATAAATTTCAATTATTGAAAATTTGCCTGCGTGAAAATGTTTTCCGTCCGTCAGCATATACAGCTGTTCTATCAGGATCAGGGCAATGATCTCTTCATTTATATCTTGCCTGTAAACACCTTCCTGCTTCCCTTTTTTCAGTAAATCCAATATTAGTTCACAGGTATATTTCTTGCTTTGGGTGATCTTCTCATTCCAGATACTGGGATATAGCCGCTGAAGGTCAGAAAAATACAAGGGATTGGTATTTGATAACAGCTCTGAACCATATTTCAGCAACTTCACAACAGCTTCTATGATGTTTTCAGATTCATTCAATATTTTTCTGTAAATTACATTCTGCTCTTCCTGGTTAAGATCAATAGCTTTTCTGATAAGGGTTTCCTTATTCCTGAAATGCTCATAAATAGTACGTTTTGAGATTTTTAGCTTTTGGGCAATTATATCCATTTTTACTTTCTTAATGCCCATCTGATAAAAAAGCTCTATGGCGACAGATTTTATTTCCTGATCCATTTTCGAATAATTAAAAACCGGATTATTTTTTTTATCTAAAAATAGAATTAATCTGTGAATTTTAAATGCAAAATAATAGTTCTTTATCTGTAACAGTGCGAAATTGAATTCAATGAAACCCATACATCAGCACATGCAAAACACTTTGAGCATTTGAACTGCTGAAAAATCACATATATAAAGACAAGTGGGACATTACATTTGTCAGTTCAATATGAAATTTTTGCAATGTTTTTGGTTTCGGAATAATCGTGTTGACCTAATATTTCAGAAAGGATTTACATCCGAAATTATCCGAAACCGAAATGTATTGTATTTCAAAACATTTTTCCTTAACTTTCCTATGTTTATTATCTACTTTCCTGATTGCATTTACGGTTCCTGGCACTTCTTTAAAGCAAGCTTTTGCATTTCCGGTCATTTTGAGTTAAGTTCAGTAAACAACACAGTTTGACAATAAAATAAGCTTCCTGTCTATTTTCTGATTATCATTAAGCCAAAAGATAACATAACTTATTCTATTCATTAAATCAACTGGTTATGAAAAACATGATTTCATTAATAGTCGTACTGTCGGGTTTGCTCCTGATTGCAGGATGCAAAAGAACAGATGATATGAGAATCGGGTTTAGCCTTGGGCCTTCTCATGAAAGATGGGAAAGGGATATTAAATTTTTTGCTGAGCGCATTACAAATAAGGGCGCTATGCTTTTTGTTGCTGAAGCTGACAACAGCCATGAGAAACAGGTTGAACAGGTCAGGGAGCTCCTGAAAAAGAATATTGATGTTCTTGTTATAGTTCCCGTTGACAGTCACAGGGCTGCAGGAATTGTAAGCCTTGCGCATCAGCATAATATCAGGGTAATTGCTTATGACCGGATCATTAATGATTGTGATCTGGATTTTTACATATCCTTCGACAATATGAGAGTGGGAGAGATGCAGGCAGAATATCTGACCAGGATAAGACCCGAGGGAAGGTATGCCATTCTTGGAGGAGATGCCGGAGATAACAATTCACTCCAGCTTCGCCTTGGCCAGATGAGCATACTTCAGCCTTTTGTTGAGAGTAAAAGGATATCCATTGTGCTTGATCAGTACATCGGGGGATGGAGTGATGATGAAGCTTTCACCCTGATCGATAATTATCTTGAGTCCAATCCCGGCGGGCTGGATGCAATTGTAGCATCAAATGATCATATTGCAGATGGTGCCTTCCGGGCACTTTACAAACATGGCCTGGCAAGAAAAGTATTGCTTTCAGGACAGGATGCCGAAGTTAATGCTTGCAGGAGAATAATCCAGGGAAATCAGTCCATGACTGTTTATAAGTATATTGAAACTATGGCAACGGTTTCTGCCAACACGGCCATAGCACTTGCAAAGGGGGAACCTGTTATGAATACGCAGCTTTCGATCAACAATGGAAAAATTATGGTTCCTTCAATTCTTTTATCATCGATAGTAGTTGTTCATCCGGAAAACTTGCGTATGACGGTACTTGCCGACGGGTACCTGGATGAAAGCATTGTTTTTGATATGATTCCGCAGACTATTGAATAGCTTCCGGGATAACAGGGCTTAATTTTCAGAATAAACCTTTTATGAATTCTTCCTGCGTTATATGCCCAAAGCAACGGGGGAAGATAATGGATTTTAGCTTTTTTGTTAATCCGGGTTTTTCATGTTTTATTCCTTCCAGTGACACTTCCAGAACCGATACTTCTGATCTGTTGAAGAAATCGCCCTGGATCTTTGCCTCTTTTATGAATCCTCCGGAAATATAAAGATTCACCCGGATGGCCCCCTTATGTGTGATGAATGTTCTTTCAAAACCATATTCCGGCGAATAGCCGTAATTCCACTCCCAGGTCTGGTATTTTTCCCTTTTCAGCATGTTGATATTATCAATATCCTTGATAGAAAATTCATATAAAGAAGCGTAAGGATTATTTTCCATTATATAATCCATAATAATATTTTTAAAACCTGTTACATCAATATCGATTTTAAGATGTTCCCTGATATTTGTCACTCTGCTGGGAATACTCTTGACCGCTTTGCTTTTGTATTTAAACGGATTCACCTTGAGGGCCAGGTTAAGATCCTCTATTTCTGATGAAAAAAGAAGCGTACCATGATGAAGCACCCTGTTCTTGTATATATGTTCGGCATTCCCGGAGAACTTTTCCCCGTTTATAACCAGATTGTTGGGAGGCTGGAATTTTGCATCTACATTCAATTTTTGAAGTACCTCGAGTATGGGGGCTGAATATTTTTTAAAATTTACCAGCCTGCCTTCCTGTCCTCCTATGATAAACGTGTAGTTCAGGTTGCCAAGATCATGAAAAACAGTACCCCCGCCGGATAATCTCCTTACCACTTTGATATTTTTTTCCCTGACAAAGTCCAGGTTTATCTCTGCCAGTGTATTCTGGTGTTTTCCAACTACGATAGAATTTTCATTCTGCCAGAGCATAAAGCAGTTTTCATGGAAGTTATGTAAAAGGTATTCTTCGGCGGCAAGATTGAAAAATGGATCTGTTGAAGAATGGGTTATGCACAGCATAATGCAGTAAATGTTAGTACAGCTTGAAAATTCGCATTCTATGGGCGCTGTTATATCCTTGCGGGAAGGTTAATTTGTTATCATAAGCCTGTTTCCCTGCACCATCGTCCGGTATTGTTTGAGCGGATGCCTGGCAGGGCCTTTCATGAGAGCACTGAGTCCGAGGGAGAACTTTGAACCGCAGCACGGGCATTCAGCAAACATCTCGTCTTTGATATCTACTGAGCAGTTGACAGATATCTCATAGGGACACATCCTGTCAAAAGCATTAAAATCAGTATTGCCGGTCCTGAATATAATAAGACCGTTAACGCCGCCTTCCCAGTATCTTGCCTGATGGTGACCCAGACCGGCAAGTTGTATAAGATCGATACTTTCTTCTACTCTTACATTTGGTATCCAGTTATCTTTATCGTCACACCCAATAAAAGTGATAAAAATCAAGAATATGTAAAATATTTTCATTAATTTTGAGTTGTTATTCATTCACCAGAAATTTTTACAAAACTATACGAAATTTTACCGAACTTAAAGGTAAATCAAAATATTTTATTGTAGATTTGTTTTCAATATAAGACCTGAAGCTGTTTCCGACATTTGTCACCATGCTTTGGGGTTTATTTTTTTCTGTACCCGCCATTATACTTTAATTAAATGGCTGGTATCGATACACAAAATGTCAAGAGCCCATGGAACGCTTTTAATAAAAGTTTATCCGGGGTTCTGTAATTATTAGCGGAACTGATTATGGAAGGTTTTTTGGAAAGCTTTTTGTACTTGCTTATAACCATCATAATTCTTGTCCTCAGTATGAGGAGGAAGAAGACGGTAGAAACTGTCAGTGAGGAGGAGCAACGTGATAATGATCCCTTTTCTGAAGTATTCGGAGAAGAATCTCACGAAGAGTATGAATCTGAACAGCGTCCTGCAACTTCAACGTATACCGGTGGTGATTCAAAAGCCGGAACTCCATGGATGTCAGAGGCAGAAGCTAAAGATCTTCTCATGGATGCCAGCAAGGTGATGGAGGAGGCTGAAGATAATAATCCAATCGCCTTATATGAAGAAGAAGCTGATGATGCCTACGGGATCGGACATTCGAGTGAGGAAGGGATACAATTCGATCTTAAAAAAGCGGTTATTTACTCCGAAATAATTAACCGGAGGGTGTTCTGAAATAATTAGCGGTTAAAAATATCTCACTAATCCCAATAATTAATTTATAGAATTTGAACAAAGGAATAAAGGAGGATTCATTTCTGTATATGTTTAAAATTCGCATACTGGATCTGGATCATTAAATATTTCATGTTTACCCAGGAA
>SLGC01000122.1 GCA_007123885.1 Bacteroidales bacterium
CAATTTCCGGCAAGTGATTGAAATTCTCTTGCCGGACCCCAACCTGAATAATAAATATCAACTGTATGCTGAAACCGATATCCGTAGGGTGTATGTTTATTACGCAACATAACCCGCAGGTTGTCAGCCTGTTGAGCTACCTGTTGTTTGTAAATGCCCTAAATAGTTATATATATAGATATATAAAATGTAATATTAATATCTTTATTGTAAAAATAAGATCTTTTTTTCATAAATTTTATTTTTACAGGAAATAATGTTTTTGTTGAATGTTCTGCATGCCCCTGGACAATAGAATGTTGGTTCCGGATGTTCTGACTATGATAAGGCGTCCTGTATGATAGAATGTATCTTTGCCGGGTTTCAATATATCTGCTCCTCAATATTCTGATAGTCTGGTTGAAGAAAGTTATTTTAATTACCTTTAAAGGTAAATAGTGATGTTGGTATATCGGCTAAGGATGTACCCTGTGAACAGGGAGAGCGGGGTATTGGTCTGACTGTGGAGAACCGGTGGGGAAAAGAAGAAAAGGACACCGACCAAAAAATGGAAGATGTCCTGTAATGTCGGGGTGAGAAGACTCGAACTTCCGACCCCTTGCACCCCATGCAAGTGCGCTAGCCAACTGCGCCACACCCCGATTTTACGAACGTTGTGCAAAATTACCTAATTAATGTGTAAATTCAAATTTTTATTGCATGTTTGAACTTAGACGGATACTTTGTAATTTTGTGTGATTTCCAACTTAAATTTCAGGGAGGCAGATCACTGAAAATCAAAAAATCTATTTTAATAAAAATTCTTAAGAATGAGCCTGTTCAAAAAAATGGATCTGAATGAAGATGAGGCCGTAAAACAACCAAAAGGAGAATCGGAAAAAGTGAAATGCCTTATTATAGGTTCCGGTCCTGCCGGCTATACTGCTGCCATTTATGCCGCGAGGGCAAACCTCAGTCCTGTCTTGTACGAGGGACTGCAGCCCGGCGGACAGCTTACCACTACCACGGAAGTTGAAAATTTCCCCGGTTATCCCGAAGGTATAACGGGGCCGGAGATGATGGATGATTTCAAAAAGCAGGCAAGAAGATTCGGGACCGATATCAGGTTCGGACTGGCAACAGGATCAGATCTTACTGCTCCTCCCTTTAAAATTACAATAGATAATTCAAAGGTAATTGAAGCAGAATCACTGATCATAGCCACGGGTGCAACTGCAAAATACCTGGGCCTCGAGTCTGAAAGGAAATATATGGGCTCAGGTGTATCTGCCTGTGCCACATGCGATGGGTTTTTCTACAAGAATCAGGATGTGGCGGTTGTTGGGGGTGGAGACACTGCAGCAGAAGAGGCTCTGTACCTGTCAGGAATATGCAGAAGGGTATACCTGATCATACGGAAAGATCATATGCGTGCATCAAAGGTATTGCAGGAACGGGTCTTTAACCAGGATAATATCTCCGTATTTTTTGAACATATTACCCGCGAAATAGTAGGGGAAGACGGGGTTGTGACGGGTGTCCTGCTTGTAAACAGCAAAGGAGAGGAGGTACTTCTGGATATTACCGGCTTTTTTGTTGCGATCGGACACACTCCCAATTCCTCAATTTTCAAAGAATATCTTGAAAGGGATGAGGTTGGGTATATCAAGACAAAGGTCGGATCAACCCATACAAATGTTGAGGGGGTTTTTGCATGCGGCGATGTTATGGACCCTGTCTACCGCCAGGCTGTTACAGCCGCCGGAACAGGCTGTATGGCGGCCATAGATTCTGAAAGATACCTGGCTTCAAGAAAAGTGGCCAGTCTTGTTTCAAAGAGCTGATACACAACGGGCAAATATATACAGATTGCATTACCAAATAAAGAGTTCCGGACTGAAACCCGGAACTCTTTCAAAACCCTAAAGAAAGCGTAATTATAATTAATCAGGCAGTTGTGATGATCTTTTCTCCTGCATATTTGCCTGCCTTGAGTTTTTTTGCAACTTCGGCAAAGGCGCTTATCGTGTAATGCACATCCTCAATGGTATGAACTGCCGTGGGTATGAGCCTGATCAGCAATACCCCTTTTGGCACTACCGGATAGCCCACCAGGGAGCAGAAAATACCGTAATTTTCCCTGAGGTCAAGTGCTATATTTGTTCCTTCCGGAACACTTCCTGAAAGGAAGACAGGTGTAACAGGCGATTCCGTATTTCCAATATTGAAGCCCTTTTCCCTGAGACCGTTCTGAAGGGCATTCACAACCGTCCACAGCTTTTCACGCAGCAGGTGCTCGGTTTTCAGCAATTCAAGCCTTTTTAATGCCCCGATTACCATTGGCATGGGAAGAGATTTCGCAAATATCTGTGAACGCATGTTGTAGCGCAGGTAGTTTATTACCATTTCATTACCTGCCACGAAACCGCCTATACCGGCCATCGCCTTGGCGAATGTTCCGAAATAAACATCAATCTCATCCTGTACACCAAGATGTTCTCCCACTCCTGCACCGGTTTTTCCCATGGTCCCAAAACCATGGGCATCATCCACGAGCAACCGGAAAGGATATGTCTCCCTTAATTTAACTATCTGGTCAAGCTTGCCAAGATCGCCCGACATGCCAAATACACCTTCCGTTATGACAAGTACACCTCCGTTTTGTTTTGTTGACAGATTGACTGCCCGCTGAAGCTGTTTTTCAAGGTTCTCCATATTATTATGGGGAAATACAAAACGTTTTCCGAAGTGCAATCTCAAACCGTCAAGAATACAGGCATGTGACTCGGAATCATAAACAACGACATCATTACGGCCAACAAGCGAATCAATTATTGAAACCATGCCCTGATATCCATAATTCAAGAGATAGGCGTCTTCCTTTCCCTGAAAAGAGGCAAGCTGGCGCTCCAGTTCTTCATGCTGGTTGGTTTGTCCGGACATCATCCTGGCTCCCATCGGATATGCCATGCCATACCGGGCTGCTGCCTCGGCATCGGCTTTTCTTACCTCGGGATGATTGGCCAGTCCAAGATAATTGTTAAGACTCCAGACAAGTACTTCCTTGCCCCTGAACTTCATCCTTGTGCCAATTTCTCCTTCGAGTTTCGGAAAAGTGAAATAACCATGGGCTTCTTTCATGTATTGCCCTATAGGGCCCATGTTGTGCTTGATCTTGTCAAATATATCCACGATAGTTAGTGTGTTTAAATGTTTGTAAAGTTTTATACGGAAGAATGAATCACCCATTATAAATGATCACTGCAAAATAAACGCTTTTTTTTTTTTTTTCAACTAAAATTACTAAAATATGAGATAGTGCTTATTTGGAAAAAGTGTTATTTTTGCAGGTCAAATTCAAGGTTCTGTTTGATTTTGAATTATTAACATTAATTTCAGTCCGGCTTTATCAGAAAAAATTATCTTTACAGAATGTATCGAATCACGATAATTTCCAAAATAATCGTTTTGCTTTTATTGCTTACATCATGCAGTGAGTATGAAAAACTCCTGAAAAGTGATGACTTTCAGGCAAAGTATGACGCTGCCATGAGGTATTTTGAAAACGAAGATTATGTGCGGTCAGCCACCTTAATCGAACAGATATTGCCTGTTTACAGGGGAACCGCAAGGGCTGCCGATTTGAGTTTTACCCTTGCCTATTCCTATTTTCACCGTCGGGATTATATGCTTGCCGCACATCATTTCGATTCTTTTGTCAGGGAATTTCCCGCCAGCCCCCATATCGAGGAGGCAACTTTTATGAGGGCCTATTGCAACTACCTTTTGTCTCCCAGACCAGATCTGGATCAGTCAACAACAACCAGGTCGATCGATCAGTTTACGCTCTTTATATCACGGTTTCCCGATAGTGAAAGGGTGGAGGAGGCAAGAAATCTCATTGCCGGGATGCGTGCCAAATTACTTGAAAAATCCTTTGAGAGCGCAAGATTGTATTATGATATGGGCGATTACCAGGCAGCTATTATAGCATTTAAAAACAGTCTGACAGATTTTCCCGAAACAAAACACCGTGAAGAAATAATGTTCCTTATACTCAGGTCAAGCTTCCTGCTGGCCGACAGATCCGTACCTGAAAGACAACTGGAGAGGTTCCAGACCACCCTGGATGAATATTATGCTTTTATTGAAGAATTCCCTGAAAGCAGGTACATGAGGGAAGCAAGGAACATGCTCCAGCGTTCGCTGGGCGTACTGGACGACTATCCAACAGATGATGATTTAACTGATGAATTTTAATTTAATTAACAATGGATTATAAAAAATCTAAAGCTCCGGTTACTACCATTACCCGCGACCTGTCAGAGCTTGATGCCAAAACCGGCAGTATATACGAGTCTGTCATGATCATTGCCAAAAGGGCAAACCAGATCAGCGTAGAAATGAAGGATGAACTGAGCCGGAAGCTTGAAGAATTTGCTTACTATACTGACAATCTGGAAGAAGTTTTTGAGAACAGGGAACAGATAGAGATTTCCAAATTTTATGAACGGTTGCCGAAACCGTCCCTGCTTGCTCTTGAGGAATTCCAGGAAGATCAGATATATTACCGCAATCCAACCAAGCTGGAGGACTGATTTAACCTGCGTGCATTATGCAACTTGAAGGTAAAAAGATAATCCTTGGAATTACAGGGAGCATAGCTGCATATAAATCCGCATTTCTGACAAGATTGCTTGTAAGGGAAGGAGCTAACGTAAAAGTGGTGATGACGCCGCTTGCTAAAGAATTTATCACACCGGTAACCCTTGCAACATTATCCCACAATAGTGTATTAAGCGACTTTTTTTCCTATGATGACGGTAGCTGGAATTCCCATGTGGAACTGGGGATATGGGCCGATCTTTTTATATGTGCACCGGCAAGTGCAAATACTCTGGCAAAAATGGCCATGGGAATCTGCGACAACCTGTTGCTGACCACCTATTTATCTGCCCGCTGTCCGGTCATGCTTGCTCCGGCTATGGATCTAGATATGTTCAGCCATCCGGCGACTGTTGAAAATATAAAAGTCCTTTTATCAAGGGGAAATATGATCCTTGAGCCGCCATCAGGCGAACTTGCCAGTGGCCTTAGCGGCAAGGGGCGTATGGAGGAGCCGGAAATTATCCTTGCAAAAATCATATCTTTCTTTACTGAAAATGATAAAGTGTCCGGCGCGCTGAGGGGTAAAAGGATACTGGTAACGGCAGGACCCACACACGAATCAATAGATCCGGTCAGATATATAGGAAACCGGTCGTCCGGAAAGATGGGGTTTTGCATTGCACATGAACTTGCAGGACTGGGTGCAGATGTCACCCTGGTTTCCGGACCCGTTTTGCTTGAAGTGGCTCACACAGGCATAAAGCTGATCAGGGTCAGGACTTCGGCAGAAATGTACAATGAATGCATGAAATTTTTCCCGGAAAGCGATGCCTGCATTATGGCAGCCGCCGTTGCCGATTACATACCTGTTGCAGTAGAGAGCCAAAAGATAAAAAGAGGAGATGGAAACTACATCCTTGAAATGAAACCAGCTACTGATATCCTCAGGGAGCTTGGTAAAATCAAGAAAAACGGACAGGTGCTTGCCGGTTTTGCACTTGAGTCGGAAAATGAAAAAGAAAATGCCAGGAAAAAGCTGCATGAAAAAAATCTTGACTTCATCGTATTGAATTCATTAAGGGATGAAGGTGCCTGTTTTCATAGCGATAGTAATAAAATCAGTATAATTGGCAGGGATGGGACGGCCCTGGATTTTGATCTGAAACCAAAGAATGAGGTCG
>SLGC01000160.1 GCA_007123885.1 Bacteroidales bacterium
CATAAGGATTTCCTGTATGGTCAAAAATCTGTTCAACAGGGAATATATGGGACGTCCTGGAGATATCCAGCCCCACAGGAACTTCAGCATCCGGTTGTCGGGAGATTTTTGATTAATCCGACTGTGAGCAGCCAATGACCTGAACAAAGAATTTGTCGATGAATCAAGCTGATAAGGGAATAATAGGAATTGTAGGAGGAATGGGCCCTGAAGCAGGATTGGCACTTTCCCGGCATATTGTCTATAACACTATAGCCCGCAATGATCAGGATCATCTTCCCCAGCTGCTATTTACACTTCCGTCTGAAATATCTGACCGCACGGATTATATAACCGGTAGGAGCAAAGTTAATCCAGGCATAAGCATTGCCAGTATACTTTTAAAAATGGAAGATACAGGAGTGAATGTTGCTGCTCTGGCATGCAATTCTGCACATGCCCCGGCAATTTTTGATGTGATACTTTCTGAACTGAAAGCCCGAAATTCCAGCCTGAAGCTTCTGCATGTGATAAAAGAGACCGGCAGCTTTATTCTTTCCCATTTTCCCGGGAAAATAAAAGCAGGCATTCTGGGCACTTCGGGTACTTTCATTACCAGACAATTTGATATGCTTAATTCCATGGGTATAGAAGCAATTAATATCACCGGACAGGAACAAAAAATTTTGCATCGTGCTATTTATGATCCTGATTACGGGATCAAATCCACCACCGGCACTATCTCAAAAAGAGCTCTGGAAATTGTTCAGGATGTCTTAACTTCACTTAAGGGTAAAGGAGCTGATATTATTATACTTGGCTGCACGGAATTATCTTTAATATGCAGGAAAACTTTTTTCATGAATATACCGGTTGTTGATACTTCGGTGGTTTTGGCCAGAGCTTTGATAAAATACCATTCACCTGAAAAACTTAAGCCCCTGTAGAAATTCTGAAAAAAACCGGCATGGTAAAACATCTGAGGCCGGTGATTTAATTTAATCAGTCACACCAAATGGATTTATAAACATGAGGGATCCATCGGAATTAAAATAAAGATTATCTTTGTTTTATCGAGGTAAAAAAACTGTAAAATAGATTTAAATATTTACTTATGAAAAGCCTGACAATTAAGAAAAAAGAAAAAAAAGTGCAGCAGGCGCAATGTTGTGCAAAAAGATCCGGAATTGCAGCCGGCTGTCATGACTGAAAACTTCCCCAATGAATTAGTACCGGCTACTGATTATGGAATCATCCAGATACAATATAGTATCCAGAATAAAAGACTCGGATGAGTATTTTATAATTAACCCTCTGTACGGGAACGCAGATATTATTGATCAAAAAACTTACCATTTACTTGTTGAAGAAAAGAGGCTTGACCAGGAATTCATCGAGAAGAATTATATCGTTGACCGGCAATTTGAAAATGATTATTTCCGGAATGCCTATTTAAAATTCCTCGACCAGCGGGATGCCGAAGAGATCCAACTGTTTTTTGTGCCATGGTACAGTTGTAACTTTGATTGCTCATACTGTTACCAGGATGGGTACAAGAGAGCCGGATTTTCGGTTACGACTGAAGTTACAGACGCATTTTACAGATACATAGATACATATTTTGCCGGCCGCAGCAAATATATTACCCTGTTTGGAGGAGAGCCTTTTTTATCCGGTGAAAAGCAAAGATGCCATACCGGCATTTTTTTTGATCGTGCCTCTGAAAGAAAAATTGATGTTTCTGTTGTTACCAATGGTTATCATGTGACAGATTATCTTGAAATGATAAAAAAGGCAAGGATAAGGGAAATTCAGGTAACTCTTGATGGCACCAGGGAAGTTCATGACCGCAGAAGGAAGCTGAAAAAGGGAACCGGTACCTTCGACAGAATTGTTGAAGGAATTGACCTGCTTTTAAATAACGGGATCAATGTTAACCTCAGGGTTGTTATTGACAGGGAAAATATCGATAACTTACCGGGACTGGCAGAATTTGCCATAAACAGGGGATGGACCTCATCGCCGTTTTTCAGCACACAACTGGGCAGAAACTATGAACTACATCATGGTCAGGAAAAACCTGAAAGTTTATATTCAAGAATTGAACTGTATGCTGCATTATACAGGATCATAGAACGGCATTCCTGGTTTCTTGATTTTCATACTCCTTCCTTTTCAGTTGCCGGCAACCTTTTCAGGAACGGGGAACTGCCTGATCCGCTTTTTGATGCATGCCCGGGTACCAAAACCGAATGGGCTTTTGACTTTACCGGGAAGATATATGCCTGCACTGCTACAGTTGGCAAAAAAGGTGAAGAGTTGGGAACCTTTTTTCCTGAATGGTTTCTTGACGATAATAAAGTTGATCTGTGGAACGGAAGGGATGTGCTTTCGATGGATAGATGCAGACAATGCAATTTAAGCCTGATCTGCGGAGGGGGGTGTGCAGCTGTGGCCAAAAATCAGAACGGATGTATTAATTCCCCCGATTGCAGACCGGTAACAGAACTGCTGGAATACGGCATTTCTGCTTACTTTAATGAAGGTAAGAGAGTACCCGGTGTCAGGTTTAAATAAAGTGTATCTACCAGGTTGTTATGATCCCTGGCGCATCAGGTAAAAGAACACTAAGTGAACATCGAATAGCTGAATTAAATGATATATTTATTCTAAACCTTAAGAAGATGAGAGAAATAAAGGCCAGCGAATTCAATGATGTTACCGTCGGCAGCAAACCGGTACTTGTTGATTTTTATTCCACAGATTGTCCTCCATGTGATGCACTGGCACCCAAAATGGACGGTCTTGAAAAATTGTTTGGTAAGGATATTACGTTTGTAAAGATCTTCAGACAGAAAAACAGGGAACTTGCTGAAAGCCTCGGGGTGAGATCATCACCGACCCTTCTCTTTTACGAGGGCGGAAAGGAGGTATGCCAGAGACTTTCCGGTGGGATCAAGCGTTCGGACATCATCCGGGAAATCAGCCACATCACGGGAAAGGAAAAAGCGGAAAAGATCATGGCCGGAGTTAAGCCGGTTATTACCGAAACAGATGTGGCCATATTGGGTGCTGGTCCCGGCGGACTGACTGCCGGGCTGTACCTTTGCCAGGCAAAGATCAATACCACCCTGATAGATGTGGCCCTTCCGGGGGGATATATGGCAACAACACATATGATCTCAAATTATCCCGGTTTTATAGAACCTCAGCCTGGGTATATGTTGTCGCACAGTATGTCGGAACAGACCAGGAAGTGCGGAACCGTATACAGGGTTGCTGTGGATGTAAGTAAGATTGATCTTGAAAAAAAGGAAATCATAATAGATGACTATGAGACAGTAAGAGCTAAGAAAATAATAATTGCAACAGGGACATCGCCCAGAAAGCTGGATATTCCCGGTGAGCAGGAATTTCTTGGCAATGGTATTTCGTACTGTGCTACCTGTGATGCCAAATATTATGATAATAAGGATGTCGTTATAATTGGTGGTGGTAATTCAGCAATTGAGGAATCTGCCTTTATTTCCAAGTTTGCTTCAAGGATAATTATTGTACATCAGTTCGATCAGCTGCAGGCAAACAGGAATGCACAGGAAAAAGCCTTTTCCGATCCGAAAATATCTTTTCTGTTTAGCCATGAACCAAGATCATTTTCCCGCAAGGGAGATAAAATGGAAGTTGAGGTTGAGGGATTGAAAACAGGAAAAAGAAAGAACATCCAAACAGACGGGATATTTATTTTTATCGGTTTGATCCCAAACCTTGCAATGTTTAAGGATAAACTGGAACTGGATGCATGGGGATACATAAAAACGGATGAGGATATGAAAACCAGCATTGAGGGGGTTTATTCAGTGGGTGACATAAACAGCAAGAAATACCGGCAGATAACTACAGCTGTCGCAGATGGCACAATTGCAGCCATCGCCATAACGAGGGAGCTTGAATAATAAAGGCACTGGTCTCAGATGCTGCAGGTTAGTCCGTCAAGATTCATCACCGTCAGGATATACTTCTAAGAGGGTTATCGCTCATGATATCCTATGCTTTTAACATTTCCCTTTCTTGATTTCCGGGTTTTTCCCGGTTATTTTTCAGTGTTTTCTTGTTTCGAGAAGTTTGCCAGCAAGCGGATGATCCTTCCGGTACCTTTTGCTGCCGAGATTTCCTTCATGGGTGAAAGATCAAGAAAACAGGTCCGCACGTGATTTATTACGGTAAGATTGTTATAATCCAGGTCATATTTATTGCAAAAGCAAATTACTGCAATAGCTGTCTTAAGGGTTTCAGATCTGACCCGTAAAGTGTGAGGCGAATACCTGCCGGGATGTATATGTACCCAGCGTGCCGGAACTTTGCCCGCAAGCAGTATCCATATCGAATTATCACTGATTCGTGTCATTTTATAAGGCTCATTCCCTCTGCCAAGCCATGATAAGTAAAGATTTTCCTCAATCAATCCTCTTTTTTCCAGGTAATGCTTAATTTCACCGGCTACCTGCTCAGAAGGTATGCTTCCGGTATACAGGTCCATCTGCGATTTGCCTATAGTGGTCAGACATGCCTGCAAAATCTCCCTGCTGCTTTCAGAATCCACATCAACTTCCCGGGTGAATTCATGTATATATCCTGCGTGATGTTTAAGCGGATTAAAAAGTATGGGTTCAGGCATGTTGTTTTGATTGACCTTGCTCATGGTGTTCATCCTGATTTTATCTTTAAGCAGGCCTGCGTTGGCGGCAAGCCTTTATCCGGGTTTGATCCTGATCAGGCCTTGCAGGAGTTGTCGAATTGCAGGCAGGCATTTGTTCTGTTTATGAAATTATGTAATTTAAGGATATTATTTATAATTTGGCAGTATATTAACTCCGGTTGCTTGTTGGCCGGTTAATTTTCTTTTATATGATACTTGGCATTGATATAGGGGGGACCACCACTAAAATCGCAGGCTTTAAAAAAACCCGGGTTTGCGGTGTAGTTTCAGTGCAGGCTGATGATCCGGTTACATCCGCCAGCGGGGCCCTGGGTAAATTTATAGACGAATTTTCTCTCAGGCTCGGCGATATTTCAACAATTGCAGTCACTGGAGTAGGGGCCGGCTTTCTTGGTGAGGAATTATTTGGTATTCCCCTGGAAAGGGTAGCGGAATTCAATGCAATCGGGCAAGGTGGATTATTCCTGGCAGGTTTGGAAAAGGCTGTGGTAATGAGTCTTGGTACCGGAACAGCAATTGTTCTTGCCGACGGCAGAAATATTAAACATCTTGGCGGTTCGGGTATCGGGGGTGGCACTTTGATCGGTTTGTCGAGATATCTTCTTAATTCTACGGAATTTCAAAACATTGTGGAACTGGCAAAGAAAGGAAATCTTGGAAACGTTGACCTGAATATAAGGGATATTTCCCAGGCAGGACTGGGAGATATACCCCTGTCGGCCACTGCTTCCAATTTCGGCAAGCATTCGGACAACGCCAGCCAGCCGGACCTTGCCCTGGGATTGATCAACATGGTATGCCAGTCGATCGGCGTTATGGGAGTTTTTGCATCAAGGGAGGAAAATGTTGACCAGATCGTACTCACTGGCAAGCTTATGAAGTTACCGCAGGCTGCAAACATTTTTTTCCGCCTTGGCAAGCTTTTTAAAAAACAGTTTATAATTCCGGAATATGCCGAGTATAGCACTGCGGTTGGATCTGCCTATGCCATTTCCCCCAGAAAAATGCTTAAAAATTGACAATCAAAAAACCGGGCATTAAAAGTCCGGGCGGAGCAATGAGAAAATGGGG
>SLGC01000100.1 GCA_007123885.1 Bacteroidales bacterium
AAACTAATTACCGAGGAACCGGATGCGGTAACTCCGCTCGTCCGGGTCTGTGGGGGAGCGGGGAGGTAACGAACCGCTCTACCCGGAGTAAATTGGCTGAAAAAATTTTCATGTATATTTGCATCTTAAAATAAAAATGATAATGCCTTGGAAGAAAAGCGGAATAAACCATTGATTCTGGTAACTAATGATGACGGGATCCATGCCCCCGGCCTGAAGGCTCTTGTAGATATTGCAAAAAAATTCGGTCAGGT
Organism: Bacteroidales bacterium; assembly: GCA_007123885.1. Lineage (GTDB taxonomy): Bacteria > Bacteroidota > Bacteroidia > Bacteroidales > PUMT01 > PXAP01. The sequence continues at coordinate 255 of SLGC01000100.1, forward strand.
CCTGGTTGTTGCACCCGATGAAGGACGCTCCGGTATGTCTCATGCCATTACCATAAAATATCCGCTGAGATTGAATAAGATATTAAAGGAGGACGACCTGATCATGTATTCATGTTCAGGCCATCCGGCCGATTGTGTCAAACTTGCGGTAAACCAGATAGTTGACCGGAAACCCGATATCCTTGTTTCAGGCATCAACCATGGGTCCAATTCGTCCATATCGGTTGTTTACAGCGGCACCATGGCAGCAGCCATTGAAGGAGGTCTTCACGGTATTCCATCAATAGGCTTGTCCATTACAGATTATTCATCCAGGCCGGATTTTTCTGCCTGTAAATTTTTTGGCGAGCAGATAATAAAAAATACCCTGCTCGAAGGAATACCCGAAGGAATTTGCCTTAATGTTAATTTTCCCAAACTACCGTTGAATGATATCAGGGGGTTCAGGATTTGCAGGCAGGCACGGGGTTTATGGATTGAGAAATTTGACAAGCGGGTTGATCCTCACCGGAGGGAATATTTCTGGCTTACCGGATATTTTGATAATTACGAACCTGATGATGAAGATACGGATGAGTGGGCTCTCAAAAACAATTATATTTCGATAGTGCCGGTGAGGGTCGATTTTTCAGATTTGGAAGCAATGAAAAAACTTAAATCATTATATGCAAAACCGGGTCTTTAATTCATTTAAGACAGGATTGATCTCAGGCCTTGCACTTCCGGTAATTTTCCTGGCACTGTTTTATTTCAACAGGTACAGGGAAATACCAGTAGATGAATTTATGAGGTTTATCTATTTCAGGGATATACTTGCCCCCCTGCTGAGCCTTAACATCCTGCCCAACCTGGTTATTTTTTATTTGTTCATCAGGAAAGATTTCCTTGAATCTGCACGTGGTGTAGTACTGGCCACATTTCTGTTTGCCGGCATAGTATTGTTATTCAAAGTAATGATTTGAATTATGAAGGTCCGCATGGAAGATTTTATACACAGGAACATGATTACAGCATAGATGCTGCATCTGGCCATAGATCCTAAAAAAATAAGCAGATGAAGTATTATTTAATTGCCGGTGAGGCTTCAGGTGACCTTCATGGGTCGGGACTTATAAAAGCCCTGGGAAAACTTGATCCGGATGCCTGTTTCCGGTTCTGGGGAGGAGATCTTATGGAACAGGCCGGGGGAACACTTGTCCGGCACATTAAAACAACCAGTTTGATGGGTTTCTGGGAAGTCTTGAAAAATATAAAACAGGTATATTCAAATATCAGGTTCTGCAAGAAAGATATTGACAGCTTCCAGCCTGATGCGCTCATTCTTATCGATTATCCGGGATTCAATCTTCGTATCGCACGGCATGCCAAAAAAAGGGGCATCAGGGTCATCTATTTTATATCACCCAAAGTTTGGGCATGGAACCAGTCAAGGGTACATTCAATTAAAAAGTATGTAGATCACATGCTAACCATTTTTCCTTTTGAGACCGGGTTTTATGAGCAGTTCGGATACAGTGTCGATTATGTTGGTAATCCCCTGATGGATGCAATTGAAAACCGTAAGTTCCGGGAAGAGAGTTTTACTGATTTTATCAAAAGGAACAATCTTTCGTGCAAACCCGTGATATCCATTCTTGCAGGCAGCCGTATCCAGGAAATCAATAAATCACTTCCTTTGATGTTATCTGTAACCGGCGAATATCCCGGTTACCAGTTTGTTATTGCAGGCGCCCCCTCGATAGAACCAGGACTTTATCAAAAGCATACCGGTAACCGGATCCGAGTACTCTTCGATCAGACCTATGCTATCCTGCAACAATCGTCTGCGGCAATGGTGGTTAGCGGCACGGCAACCCTGGAGGCTGCATTGCTTGGCGTACCCCAGGTTGTTTGCTACCGGGCATCACCCGTATCCTATCAGATTGCAAAAAGGTTTATCAGGGTCAGGTATATATCCCTCGTCAACCTGATATTAAACAGGGAGGTGGTAAAAGAACTTATCCAGGATGAGTTTAACAAAGAAAAACTTAAACATGAACTGGATAAATTACTTTTTGACAGAAATACCAGGGAAAAAATGAAAGATGATTTAACCGGACTGCAAAAGATCGTCGGCCCGAAAGGCGCCTGCGAAAAAGCGGCCCAAAAGATTACAGGCTATCTGAATAACCAGTAATGATCGCGGTCTATCTAAATAACTGATATAAGTGAAAATCTTATCAGCTTTCTGCAGGCAAAATAAAATGGAAAAACCAATGGGAGGCGGCCTCCGGTCGATCTCGAATGGAATAATTATGAGTACAGCCCTTTTTGTTTTCTGCAATTCACATTCCTTTTCAATGAATGTAAGGGTGAGTATCTTCAATGATCTTTTCCTTTCTGCTGTGGTTATTTCCCCCGACAGGGGAGAATATATAGTGCGGGGTAATGGTACAGAACTGTTCTCCATAGGTGAACATGATCTCCTCTATGTTTCGAAAATAGGGGAGAATCTGTTTGTAAGCTGCAGCTCAGGATCTCACGGGCTTTTTGATGTTGTAAATGTTTATTCTAACTTTGCCGGCAACAGCTTCAACGTAAGGTCTGTTAATCCGGCATCCGGGAAAAACTATTATTACGGCACACTTGAGATCAGCATAAATTACGGCCGTATCAGCCTTATTAATGAAATAAATGAAAATCTGTATCTTGCAGGTGTTGTTGAAGCCGAATCGGGTACGTCTGCCGAAAAAATGTTTTATAAGGCACAGGGGGTAATTTGCCGCACATATCTGTACAAAAACTATAGCCGGCACGCTGACGAGGGTTTCCATCTTTGTGATGAAGTCCATTGTCAGGTTTACAGGGGAAGAATGAGTGACAACCATCTTATCCTGGAGTCTGTCAATGCCACTGCCGGCAAGGTAATTACCCGCAGTGAGGGCGAACTGATCTCTGCTGCCTTTCATTCCAATTGTGGTGGTCAGACTTCAAATTCCGAGGATGTATGGCTGCTTGACAGGCCGTACCTCAGATCAGTAAAAGATCCCTGGTGCAAAGGGAAACCGGGCTTTTCATGGGAAGTGAGGATTGATAAGGATAAGTGGCAAAATTATCTTGTCTCCATGGGACTGAACATTTCTGAAATAACTGATCCTTCCGGATTCTCTTTCATCCGGTCAGAAAGGGCAGTCCATTACCGGGCCGGGACTTTTACCATGCCCCTGACAAAAATAAGATCCGACCTGAATCTCCGGTCTGCTTATTTTAATGTCGAAAATCCGGCAGCAGGCGATTACTTGCTTTTAAGGGGAAGAGGACATGGTCATGGCGTCGGATTTTGCCAGGAAGGTGCCATGGAGATGGCAAGAAGGGGATATGATTTTATCGAAATATTGAGATTCTATTACACGGGCATTGATATCGTAAATTATAACAAATTTTTCCAGGTTCCTGAAAAATAATAATGTAGCTGATCCTGAATAATTATGATTGCACTGGTTAATAAAGAAATTGGCAGCTTTTTCAATTCACTCACCGGATATATTGTCATTATTGTATTCCTGGTGATTAACGGGTTGTTCATATGGGTATTTCCCGGTTCACTGAACATTCCCGAGAGCGGATACGCAACACTCGATACACTTTTTATTATCGCTCCATGGGTATTTTTATTCCTTGTACCTGCCGTTACCATGAGGATGTTTGCCGAGGAAAAAAGATCCGGCACCCTTGAACTGCTGCTGGTCAGACCTGTCAATGACCTTCAGATAGTTATTGCAAAGTTTACTGCGGCTGTTGTCCTGGTTCTTATTTCACTCCTGCCTACACTGGTATATTACTGGTCGGTTTACAAGCTTGGAAATCCTGCAGGCAATCTCGATACCGGGGCAATTACAGGATCATATACAGGGCTGATCTTTCTGGGCGCCTGTTATGCTGCCATCGGTGTTTTCTCTTCCTCGCTAACAGAAAACCAGATCGTATCTTTTATTATTGCGATTCTGTTATCTTTCTTTTTCTTTACAGGATTTGAACTGCTAAGTGCTCTTCCCCTGCCTGTCAGAGTTGAAGAGTTGCTGCTATATCTTGGAATTAATGAGCATTACAGTTCAATAAGCCGTGGAGTGATCGATACACGCAATATTATATATTTTGTTGCACTTATTGCTTTCTTCCTTTTTTCAACACGAACGGTATTGCAAAGCAGAAAATGGTAAAAGGCTTCCGGGAAATGAATAAAAAAGAGTACAAAAAACAGCAACTGGTTCATCTGGGCTTTCTGGTCATCTCACTTGCCCTGATATGTTTCATTTCAAATCATCTTTTCTTCAGGTTCGATCTGACAGGTGACAAACGTTACACCGTTTCACCCGCCACAAAGGAGGTCCTTGCCGGACTGGATGATATAATCTATATCAGGATCTACCTTGACGGTGATCTGCCTGCCGGATTCAGGCGTATGCAAAGATCTGTAAGGGAAATGATCGATGAATTCAGGGTTTTCAGCAGGCAACCGATTCAATACAGGTTCATTGATCCTGCCGCAATTGATGACGAGGCCAGGCGGAATGACCTTTTTTATGACTTGTATAGTAAAGGTTTGCGGCCAACCAATATTGAAATTGCTGAAAGGGGAGGAGGACGGTCGCAGAAACTGGCTTTTCCCGGCGCAGTTATATCTTATAAGGGCTCAGAAATAGCGGTTAACTTACTAAAAAACAATCCTGCACTTACTGCCGAACAAAATCTCAATAACTCGGTCCGTAACGTGGAATATGAGCTTATAAGTTCTATTCATACATTAATAAATGATGAGATCAGGAAGGTTGCCTTCCTTGAGGGACACGGTGAACTCGATGAGCTCCTTGTTTCGGGAATAAGCGATGTTATTGCCCGTTATTACGATATCTACCGGGGGCGTATTGATGTGAATGATCTGCAGAGCCTTGACGATTATCATGCCCTTATTGTTGCCAAGCCGCTGGAGCCTTTTTCCGAGGCGGAAAAATATGTTATTGATCAATATATCATGAAGGGAGGAAAGGTATTGTGGTTTATTGATCCGGTATCGATCGACCTGGACAGTCTGACATACAACAGCCGGGCCATCGCCCTTGTAAAGGATCTTAACCTTGATGACCAGCTTTTCCGTTATGGAGTGAGGATTAATCCCAACCTGGTATTGGACATGAATTGTCTTCTTATACCTTTAAATGTAGCCCTGACCGGTGAACAGGCAAGATTTGTCCCTTCTCCCTGGTTGTTCTCTCCGTTGCTGACTGGAAAAAGCACCCATCCTGTAACCACCGGAATAAATTATGTGAAGGCTGAATTTGCAAGTGTAATTGATACTGTTGGCACCAACCCTTCACTCAGGAGTGAAGTTCTGCTGCGTACCTCTGAAGCCACACGTGTAATGGGTGCGCCTCTTATTGTAAGTCTTGATATGGCCGGAAAGCAGCCTGATATCCGTCAGTTTACCGATCCGTATCAACCTGTAGCTGTGTTGCTTGAGGGTGAATTCCCTTCGGTATTTGCGAACAGGAGTATCAGTGGCATCATAGGACGTGAGGATCCCGGTTTTATTGAAAAAAGCATACCCACCAGGATGCTGGTTGTAGCTGACGGTGACATAATAAGAAATGATGTTGCAATATCCCAGGGTGTTCCTGAACCATTGCCACTGGGTTTCGACCGTTATTCGGGACAAACCTTCGGTAACAGTGAATTTGTGCTTAACGCCCTTAACTATCTTCTCGATGATACCGGTCTGATGCAATTACGTACAAGAGAGATGCGGCTCAGGTTGCTCGACAGGTCCAGGGTCAGGGAAGAGCTTGCTATGTGGCAGGCCGTGAATATGGTTTTACCGCTTGCAATCGTTGCTGCCTTCGGTCTGGTTTATAACTTATTGAGAAAAAGAAAATTCACATCCGGGAAGTGAAATTGATCATGAACAGGTACGGGTTGTATATAACAGTGGTAGTTTTTTTTACCCTGCTTGCCTTTTTCCTTTATTATCACAGGGAAAAGGTAATACGTCATGATACTCCATTATCATTTAATACCGGCAGGATTACCGGTGTAACCATAACTTCCGGTGAATCGACCGTCATCCTCAATAAAGGGAAGGATGGATGGATAGTGGAACCCGGATTCCCGGCAAGGGAGAGAGCTGTTGATATGCTTTTTCAAACTCTTGAAAGGCTCCGGTATGGCAGTCCCGCATCCCTTTCAGAAAGAGACAGGCTGAAGGAGAAGCTGTTGAATGAATCAGTTCATATCAGTGTTAATGAGGGAAGGAGAACAAAAAATTTTTTTTTATACTCCGAAGGGGAAGGTGAGCCTGCCTATATCCTGGCCCGGGAAAGAGATCAGCCTTTCCGGGCAGAGGTCACCGGTTTCAGCGGGAACCCGGCATCTCTTTTCGTTTATGATGAGAACTACTGGATGAGAAATGTGCTGCTTAATTTCACTATACCTGAAATTGCTCAGGTTAAAGTTATCCATGCCGACGATACGGGGTCTTTTTTGCTAAAACAATCGCCGGAAAATGGATTTGCCCTGTACAGATATCCTGAAAATGAACCGGAGATGCTGAACGATTCATTGGCTATCAGGTATTTGTCCGGGTTTTTCTATATTCCATTTGAGCGATTTGCCAATGCACGGGAGTTGATGCTGCTTGATTCGCTTGCCGGATCCAAACCTGATTTTTTTCTCCAGGTCACCGGGCACAATGGAGAAGCTACCGGTGTCAGCCTCCATAAAATCCGCAATGGCAGCAATCACTCTTTCGATCTGTTCAGGTTGCATGCATTGATAAATGATAACAATGATATGATAATTATTCCATGGCATTCTGTGGATCTGCTGTTGCGTCCGCGGTCCTATTTCCATAAGTAAATACTCAGATCAAGGCAACTGAAGCTGTTCAATGCACAGTTGGTGAGAGTAGTTGTTAATTGGATCAGGGCAGTGACAGCACTTATTTTCAAAAATTGTTCAGGTAATTTTTTTTTCGTATTATTGATAATTGCTTACATAGCCGCAAGTAGCTTATAAACAATAAGGTTAAGGTTTTTCTATCTATTTATTACTAATATTAATTTAATTTTATATGAAGTTCGTTATTTCCAGCACAGATCTGCTTAATCATCTCCAGAGCATCAGCCGGGTTATAAGCAGCAAGAATACGTTGCCCATTCTGGACAACTTTTTATTTAATCTTCAGGATAATGAGCTGGTTATAACCGCTTCTGACCTGGAGTCCACACTTACGACCAGGATGATGCTGGAGAATGCATCCGGAAATGGAATTATTGCAATTCCTGCCCGGATACTTACTGATACCCTGAAGGAATTTTCCGAACAACCTCTGACTTTTGATATATCGACCGAAAATTATTCTGTGACAATCAGCACTGAAAACGGGAAATTCAATGTGGTTGGTCAGAATGGGGAGGATTTCCCCCAGTATCCGGTGCTTAAGGATGATATCAAGACCTCGGTAAGAATGAACGCTGAAATATTGCTGCAAGGAATCACAAGGACCATCTTTGCCACTGCAGAAGATGAACTCAGGCCTGTCATGAACGGTATTTATCTTGATTTTACTCCTGAAAACATGACATTTGTAGCCTCCGATGCACATAAGCTGGTAAGGTATAAAAGATTTGACATTAAGACCGGGGAAGGATCTTCATTCATCCTGTCCAAAAAGCCCGCATCACTGCTAAGAAATATTCTTGCCCGGGAAAAAAATGATGTGCTCGTTGAATTTGATGATAAGAATGTGCTTTTCAAATTGACTGATAACCTTCTTGTAAGCCGGCTGGTTGAAGGTAATTATCCGAATTACAGTTCGGTCATTCCTGCCAATAATCCAAACAAGCTTATAGCCGACCGGCTTGACCTGATCAATAGTCTGCGGCGTGTATCTGTCTTTTCAAGTCAGGCGAGCAATCTTGTAAAACTGGAACTTGCTGCAAACCAGCTTACCGTCTCTGCCCAGGATATCGACTTCAGTATTTCAGCATATGAAAAGCTGCAATGCCAGTATGAGGGGGAGGGAATGGAAATTGGATTCAAGTCAACATTTCTTATAGAAATCCTGAATAATCTTGCTTCCCAGGATATTGTAATGGAATTGAGTGATCCTTCAAGAGCTGCACTTCTGCTGCCGCTTGGTGACGAAAGTGGGGACGAAGACCTGCTCATGCTGCTGATGCCTATGATGATAAATATCTGATCACAAATAACCTTATTTTTCATGAATAGAGATCCTGCCCCTGATCGGACGTGCAGGTGATCTTCCAATAAACAGATCGTTTTGACACTTAAACTTAAAAACCCTCTTATTTTTTTTGACCTTGAAACTACGGGCACAGATGTGGTAAATGACCGGATAGTTGAAATATCCTACCTGAAAATTTTTCCCGATACAAGGGAAGAGAGCAGGACATGGCTGATCAATCCCGGCAGGCCCATACCGCCCGAGGTAACCCTTCTCCACGGTATATCCGATGATGATGTAAAGAACGCGCCCACCTTTAATCATATAGCCCGGACACTGGCAAATGATTTTGAAGGATCTGATTTTGCCGGATTTAATTCAAATAAATTTGATATTCCATTGCTTGCCGAAGAATTTCTGCGTTCCAATGTCGATTTTGATATGAAAAGGCGTAAATTTATCGATGTGATGGTGATATTCATGAAAATGGAACAGCGCAACCTTGCTGCAGCGTACCGTTTTTACTGCCAGAAGGAGCTCGAGAATGCCCACAGTGCCGAGGCAGATACCCGTGCCACATATGAAATACTTCAGGCCCAGCTGGACCGGTATGCCGACCTTGAAAATGATATAGATGCTCTTTCCAGCTTTTCATCACACACCAGGAATGTTGATTACATGGGGCGCATCATATACAACGATCAGGATGTCGAGGTGATAAATTTCGGAAAATATAAAGGGATACCCGTTGAAGAGGTGCTCGAAAAGGACCCGGGATATTATGGCTGGATCATGAAGGCCGATTTCCCGCTTTATACAAAAAAGGTCCTTACCAGCATTAAGTTACGTAAGTTCAACAAATAACCTTTCCATACACCTCTCTTCCCGGACGCTGATAAATGATATAAAAGAGGATCCTCCATAACGAAATTTTCAGTATCCTGATAAAATAATAACAGGTCATGGCAAGATACATCAGACCAGCTAATTAAAATAAATGTTTGACTGATGAAGATCATCTGTATTGGAAGGAATTATGCCGATCATGCTAGGGAACTGGATAATCAGGTGCCTGAAAAGCCCGTGTTTTTCCTGAAGCCCGAAACGGCTCTGATACACGGTAACAAACCTTTTTTTTACCCTGATTTTTCAGCCGATATTCATCATGAGATTGAGATTGTCCTTAAGATCAATCGTCTCGGAAAGTACATCGATGAAAAGTTTGCTCATCGTTATTATAACGAAATTGGAGTGGGCATAGATTTTACCGCCCGTGACATCCAGGCTGAATGCAAACAGCAGGGCCTGCCCTGGGAAATAGCCAAAGCTTTCGACGGTTCAGCGCCTCTTGGCGGCTTCATCCCCTTCAGCAATATAGGGGAAAATGATAACATCTATTTCAGACTGGATGTTAACGGGAAAACTGTTCAGAAAGGAAATTCCTCTTAAATGATCTTCTTCTTCGACAAGTTGATATCGTATGTTTCAGGATTCATAACACTGAAGATAGGTGATCTTATTTTCACGGGAACACCGTCAGGAGTGGGGCCGGTAAAAATTGGCGACAGGCTGCAGGGCTATCTGAATGACAAGCTGCTCCTCGATTTTTACGTAAGGTAATGACAATAATTAGCTGCACATGATACGGGATGAAATGCAGAAGATGTTCGCCGGCAGGAAAGTGTAAAGAACTTGAAATTCAATTAAGTGTACGCAAAAATAACAGTGTGGAGAAAACGGCTACGATAACAATCCCAACCAGGGCAGCTAATATTACCGGAAGGTAATCAGGCCACCGGGCTATGATGATCCCTGCAAGAGCCCAGATAACTGCAAGGCCTGGGAATATATTGTGATATGTCCTGAGAACAAGTATGGTAATTACCGTGCCGGCAAGAACCATTATAGCCGCCCAGAACTGATCCGACAATCCCCAGCCTCCCCAATCAATGGCAACAAGAAATGCGGTGATGTTTGCTATCGTAGCAATGCAGATCCATCCAAGGTAAATTCCGAATGCAGCTTTTGTAAGGATAGATGAATAAGGTGTGATCCTTTGATTTATTACAACAAGTGAAGCAAGAAGCAATATCATGATAACCACTGAAAAGCCCGGATTTTCATAATGCCAGGCAAATATCCATGCAGAGTTCAGCAGGGAGCTGATAACAAACAACCATCCAATATCAGTGATCATATCCCTGTTCTGTTCCCTGAACTGGATTATACAGAACACCAGAAGCAGCAGGTAGATCACTCCCCAGATGGAAAAAGTAATTCCGGCAGGCACAAACAGGTTGGGGTATTGCGCGGACAATTCGCCCGTGGTTTTACCTCCCAAAGGCAGGGCATTGGCCAGGTAATTGACCAGGATCATTATAACAAAAGCCAGGATATTAATAATTCGGATTACCATCTGTTTAATTATTTATCCTCATTAAACTAAGTTGACGGCACTAATGAGATGTAACTTGATTAAGATGTGCGATTTCAGACATAAATTTGCACAAATAAATACTAAGTACAGATATTTCTCCTGTAAAAACAAGAGTCAAAATTTCATAGAGAAGTTACAAAATTTTGACTGACAGGAGGAATCGCTTCGCTTTAACTTATCATTACCAGGAAAAGCAAATTTATTATCATGGAATTTATTAATCATCCATACGGAACTAATGCATTTCAATCCGTTGAATCCTATTGCCATACTCTTCACTCTGATCTGTATATAATTGACGAGGATTTCCCATAAATTTTTTTTCATCCGTTTATGTGTATTTTCGGATAAAAAAATTTCATGTTCATTTGCTAGAACAACCATACATCTAGCATTTTGATAATGAAATAACCGGTTGGCAATCCAACTGCAAAACCTAGCAAATAAATAAAAGCTCTCTTTGCTGAATTAATTTGTTTTAAAATCATTATTTGGCAATCTAAGGTTTGCGAGAAATCTATATATAGAGATAAAAATAACAAAATTTCTTCAGAAATCGAATTATGCTGCAAAAAGTCATCAAAACATCAGATAAGCAATCCTGTCAGGGGTTGGAATGTCACAAATGGTCTTACGGGTCTCAAATATTGCTGCCATATATTTGAAGCTTTCAGCAGGTATATTCGGCATTTAGATAAAAAGGTCAATGTTTCCGGCAGCCTTCGGAAAGAAAATGATTTTTTCAGACCATCCCGGCGAACCCCATAAAGGCCATTGCCAGAAGTCCGGCAGCAACCAGTATGATCGGGTTGCCTTTCATCGCCTGGGGAACATTGAGCAGTTCCAGTTGTTCACGCATTCCGGCAAGTAACACCAGTGCCAGGGTGAAACCCAGGGCATGGGCTATGGCAAAAACGACACCGCTCATCAGGGTGTATTCCTGCTGTATTACAAGGATAGCTACGCCCAGTATGGCGCAATTGGTAGTCATCAGCGGCAGGAATATGCCCAGGGCCTGGTAAAGCGGGGGACTCACTTTTTTAAGCATTATCTCAACCATCTGCACAAGGGATGAAATAACCAGGATGTAGGTAATTGTTCTAAGGTAGATCAGGTCAAGGGGAATAAGAATATAATGTGATATCAGGTAGGTCACTATTGCGGCGATGGTCATTACAAACATCACTGCGCCTCCCATTCCTGATGCCGTGGAAATTTTGGATGATACACCAAAGAAAGGACATAATCCAAGAAACTGTGCCAGTACAATATTGTTTACCAGTATGGCTGACAATACTATAATTATATATTCCATTTCGTATCTATTTTTTGTTCAGTTTGTCGATTATCGCAATCAGGTATCCCAAAGCTATAAATGCCCCCGGGGCCAGGATGAACACCAGCATTCCGTCTTCCTGTATGAACTGGTGACCGAACAGGGCATAACTGCCAAGAATTTCTCGTGATGCACCCAGAAGGGTAAGTGCCAGTGTGAATCCGAGTCCCATTCCTGTCCCGTCGATTATGGAAGAGACCAGGGTGTTTCTCGATGCAAAAGCCTCTGCACGGCCGAGCACAAAACAGTTTACCACTATAAGCGGGATAAATAGTCCCAGCTGATCATGCAGTGCCGGCATATAGCCTGCCATGACAAGGTCGACGATGGTAACAAAGGAGGCAATGATAACAATATAGGCGGGAATTCTTACTTTATTGGGAACGAAATCCTTGATCAGTGATACCACTATATTTGACATCAGTACGACAAACAGGGTGGCAAGTCCCATTCCCATACCATTAAATGCCGAGGTTGTGGTTCCCAGGGCAGGGCACAATCCAAGCATCAGAATGAATACAGGATTTTCCCTGATGAATCCTTTGGTGAAATTTTTTGCCTGGTCCATAAAATATTATTTTGTAGAGATCCTTAATTCTGCATTTTTATGGAAAATATTCCGGATACAATTTCCCCTGGTTGAGATCCTTTTTCATAAAAACTTCCCAGGCCGCCCGCACCGCATGGCAATAAGCCCGGGAGGAAGTTGTAGCGCCGCTTACCCCGTCGATTATCCCTCCATCTTCCTTTATCCTGATCTGATCTTCACCGGGGTTTTTTCCTATGAACTGCTTATAGAAATTTGACCTTGCGTTTTCTATAAGGTCGCCGTAATTGGGCGATTCACTATGTTCCAGCACTTCAATACCCGAGATGGTCCCTGTGTAATCGAACCCGACCATCAGCCGGACAGGTGCGATATATCCCGAATCGCTTGTTGATTCGACAGCTACTCCCGTATATGTCCTTCCTCTCCTTCCGGGAAATATATTGTATGCCCTGCCAAGGTACTGTATCCGGTAATCTTCCCGCAACGGGTTATTTCCGAATGGGGGCAATACTCTCTCAACAGCTTCCTCCCTGGAGGGGAGTTCGTATGTAACCGCATCATCGTGCATGTATGCATTCCAGGCTCTCATAACTGCATCACAATATGCCCTTGAGCTTATGGTGGTTGCCGTTATCGCATCTACATCGCCTCCATCCTGCCTGATGCGGACCTGGAAATCTTCTGCGGGATTATTGCCTTCAAACTGCAGATGAAAACCGGACTTGCCGGTTTCTATCTTGTCGCCCAGTCCCGGAGTTTCCCTGTGTTCCAGCACCTCTATTCCATGGATGGTCCCGTCCGGAAGCAGCCCGACCATAAGTATGATCTCGCCGCTGAATCCCCTGTTTGTAAATGTTTCAATGGCAGTTCCCACCAGCTCGCCGTCTCTTATTGCAGGATAGAACACCAGCTCGCCTCCGGCTACCTCCATGGTATATTGTTCTTCGACCGGATTGTTGTCAAAATCGGGCACCACTGAATTGATGGCGCTGTTTTTTCTTGCTGTCCTCGCAGCTTCTATCGGTTCTTTTGTAAGCTCATAGATGAAGCCCAGTGAGGCGGATGCAATAAGGGTAATGACCAGCAATGCAAATACCATGTTAAAAAATGTTGATTCCCTTTTAGCCATATTTCACCTCCTCTCCGAATCTCACAGGTTTAACATATTTATTGATAAGCGGCACGAAGGCATTCATGATGAGGATCGCGAATGATACCCCTTCGGGATATGCACCGAAAAGCCTTATTGCCACGGTAATAATTCCAATGCCGGTACCAAAAATCCACATGCCCCGTGGCGTCATGGGGGAAGTTACATAGTCCGTTGCCATATAGATCGCTCCCAGCATCAATCCACCGCTCAGGAGATGAAAAACCGGATCGGCATTGTCATAGGGGTTGATCAGCCAGATAATCCCGGTAAAAACAAAAACGGTAAGTAAAATTGAGACCGGTATATGCCAGGTTATGATTTTTCTTGCAATCATGAAAATGCCTCCTGCAATCAGCGCAACAGCAGATATCTCCCCCAGGCTGCCCGGCATGTAGCCTGCAAACAGCTCAAGGTAACCGGGTATCTGATCCAACAATCTGGAAAAAGGCACACCTGCTTCCAGTCCTTCCTTCACCACGCCAAGCGGAGTTGCTCCTGTTTCGGCATCGGCATACCGGAGCCGGGATACCACCGGCGCGGGCCAGCTGGTCATTTGAACCGGGAATGAGACAAGAAGGAAAACCCTCCCTACAAGGGCTGGATTGAAAGGATTGTTCCCGAGTCCGCCAAAAGTCATTTTACCCACACCTATTGCTACAAGGGCCCCTATCACTATTATCCACCAGGGAAGGTTGGAAGGAAGGTTAAATGCCAGAAGCAGACCGGTTACAAGTGCCGATCCGTCGGTAACCGACGGTTTTGTCTTCAGAAGGTGTTTCTGGATAAGGTATTCAAATGCCATGCATGAAACAATGCTGATGCCGGTGACAATTATTGCCCCGATCCCGAAAAAATAAACAGAAACAAGAAGGGCCGGCAGCAGTGCATATACCACGCCATACATCAGCTTTTTGACATCTTCATTTCCATAATAGTGGGGGGAAGGGGAAACGGTAATTAATTTGTCCATTGAGTTGAATCAGGTTTCTGAATTTTTTACTGGTTTAAAGATGATCATTATTTATTGCTTTCTTGCCCTGATGATATGGCTCACGGTTGATTTTCCCAGTCTTATATAATCAAGCAGGGGCCTTGCCGAGGGACAAATATAGCTGCATGACCCACACTCCATACAATCAAGCACATGCTCACTTTCTACCATCTCCCACTTTTTGTTTTCCGATGCCGCCGAAAGAAGGTATGGTTCCAGTCCCATAGGGCAGATTGAAACACATCTGGCACAGCGGATACAGTTTTCTGCCGGTCTGCGTGATGATTCGCTCTCAGGGATCAGGAGTATACCGGATGTTCCTTTGGTGACAGGTATATCGAGTGAATTAAGGGCCTTTCCCATCATTGGGCCGCCGTTCACCACTTTACCTGTATCTTCCGGCACACCTCCGGCGGCTTCAATAAGACTGGCAACCGGGGTGCCGATCCTCACCAGGAAATTGGAAGGGTTTGCAACATTTTTCCCCGTAACGGTAATCACTCTTTCAATAAGCGGTTTGTTTTTCTGTATTGCCTCGTAGATGGCGAAGGCTGTCCCCACATTATGCACAACCGCTCCGGTTTCAATAGGGAGCTTCCCGGATGGAACTTCCCTGCCGGTGACGGCTTTTATCAGCTGCTTTTCCGCCCCCTGTGGATATTTGACCTTTAATGGCTGTACCGTTACACCTTCATATTCTTTCAGAATGGAATTCAGATGCTTTATGGCGTCCGGTTTGTTGTTTTCAATTCCGATGACTGCTTTCTTAACATCCAGGGCTTTCATGATCAGTTGAATGCCAATGATCATCTCTTCTCCTTTTTCCAGCATGAGGCGATGATCCGAGGTCAGGCAGGGCTCACATTCCACCCCGTTGATAATGAGTATATCCGCTTTTTTGCCTTTGGGTACTGACAGTTTTACATGTGAGGGAAACGCCGCCCCTCCAAGACCGACTATACCTGCAGCAAGTGTTTTTTTAATTATTTCCCCGCCGGTGGCGGTAATATTTTTTATAATACGTGGACTGGTATCTATGCCTTCCTGCCAGTCATCCTTCCCGGTATTGATAACGACCATCAGGCGCCTGTACCCGCTGCTGTCCGGCAGCCTGTCTATCCTTGCCACGGTACCGGTAACGGAGGAATGAATGTTTGCAGAGATAAAACCGCAGCCTTTGGCTATCAGCTGGCCTGTAATGACACTGTCTCCCTTTTTTACCAGGGGCTCTGCTGGTGCACCAAGGTGCTGGCTCAGGGGAATGGTGACTGTTCCCGGTACAGGCAGAACCTGGATGGGACTGCCGGCTGAAAGCTTGTTATCCGGGGGGTGAACGCCACCTTTGGGGAATGTTAATATCACTTTACTACCTCCTGCAATTTTTAAGTTTTATAAGATATTACTGCACCTCTTCCTTAACTTTTTTCTTCACGGGAAAATTAATTTCAAGGATTGCATCTGTCGGACATTCCGGTGCACATTTTCTGCAAAGCTTGCATTTTTCAGCATCTATATACGCAAGGTTGTTTTCAAGTGTTATGGCATCGAATTTACATACTTTTACACATTTCCCGCAACCTATGCAGGCGACCCTGCAGTTTTTCCTGGCCACCCCGCCTTTCTCCTCATTAATGCATGCAATATATATTTTCCTCTCTTTCTTGTTCTTTTTCCTGAGTTCAATGATGTCTCGCGGACAGGCTAACACACAGGCGTTGCAGCCGGTGCACATATCATCTGTTACCTCCGGAAGCATTGTATCAGGGTTCATATGGATAGCGTCAAAATTGCAAGCTTCCACGCATTCGCCCATTCCCAGGCACCCGTGCGGGCAACCTCTCTCGCCCGTATATAATGAAGAGGCAATAGTACATGATTCGGCACCATTATAGATGCTGGTCCGCGTACGGTGTCCGGGAGTACCATTGCAGCGAACGACTGCCACAACCGGGTCCCGTTCAGCCATTTCCTTGCCAAGGATCGATGCTATTTTTGCCATGGACTCACTATCGCTGACAGGGCAGTTAAGGTCTGAAATGTCATCCGATTTTACAAGAGCCTCGGCAAAAGCCCTGCAGCCGGGGTATCCGCAGCCTCCACAGTTTGCAGATGGCAGTTCATTTTCCACCTGTTCGATACGGGGGTCCTCCTCAACATGGAACTTCCTGGCTACCAGGAACAGGATAAGGGCAGCGGCAGTTCCCATTGCACTTACTATTATTATTGAATTAATAACGATATCACTCATGTTTAATAAGTAAATAATTTAACTAAATCGCTGGTATTATGGATCTTACCATGATAATATTTTCAGTGTATTTTGTGAAGATGTTGAAAATATCATCATGGACGATTCATCTTTATCATTAATTAAACCTTCCTTAATCTGAAAGAAAATTCCTTTTTCAGCTTTTCCCTGAACAAACCCAGGAAAAGATAATAGGGTATAAGTGATGACAGCGACAGCAATCCGGCCATGCCTTCATTCAGACCAATGGTGGTCATTGTTGCAAGCATAACAAGAACCAGAAGGAATGGGAGGAAGTACCCAAGACCCAGGGCTTTCATGCCGAGCGACTGTTCAAGAACTACTTTGATCGGCTCTCCTGAAGAATAATTATCACCAGGTTTGCGAGCCACCTCAATTGTTCTTTCCCCGCCGGCTCCGATAGAGCAGGAACCTTTTGCCCTGCAGTTTCCGCATGCCGCCTCAGCCTTCACCTTAACCCTGACGAAAGTGTCGCCTAACTCATTTACCACGCCCAGATGTTCAATAGTACCAGAAAAACCCATTTCCAGTTTGATTTATTGTACAGGCACAATATATAATGAAGCTAGCAATCAGCAGTTTCAGCATGGAATGATAGCTTCATATTACCTTAATTCCAGGACAGGATCAAAATTATTTCCCGGATGATCTTGTCCGGTTGCACGTGAATTTCAGGAAAGCACAAAATTATATATGTTAATTTTATAAAGGTTGCGTTTTGTCATGTTTTACCCCGACCGAAATAATTTAGAATTGATATAAATTAGGGCCGGTTTATCATTCTTATAAATTATGACCAAAGAGGTTCCTGTCAGCTTATCTTGCTCCAGTCTTCATCCCGGGGATAGATCTTCTGCAGCTGACCTTTCAATATACCGTTACCCGGCTTTTCAAGCAGTGGGTCATCTTCAAGAATATTTTCAGCCTGCTGCCTGGCAAATTCCAGTATCTGGCTGTCTTTACCCAGATGGGATATCTTCAGTTCAAACGGGAAACCGCTTTGCACGGTTCCTTCAAGATCGCCTGGTCCCCTGAGTTTGAGATCAGCTTCGGCAATTTCAAACCCGTCAGTTGTTCCCACTATGGTTTTGATCCTTTGCCTGGCTTCATTGGAAAGTTTATATGAAGTCATAAGAATGCACCATGACTGATCGGCACCACGTCCAACCCGTCCCCTCAGCTGGTGCAGTTGTGAAAGACCGAATCTTTCAGCGCTTTCTATTACCATAACACTCGCATTGGGTACATCCACACCTACCTCGATTACAGTTGTTGCAACAAGAATATGGGCCCTGCCGGAGATAAACTGCTGCATACCGGTTTCCTTATCCCCCTGTTTCATTTTTCCGTGGACAATTGCAACCACGTAACCGGGCGGTGGGAAGGCACGGGTAATACTGTGATAGCCATCTTCCAGATCCTTGTAATCGCTCTTTTCAGAACCGCTTATAAGCGGATAAACTATATATATCTGCCTTCCCTCTGCAATCTGTTTTCTCATGAACCCAAAAAGCC
>SLGC01000258.1 GCA_007123885.1 Bacteroidales bacterium
TTAAAAGATACAAGGTATCTCAATGATGAACATTTAAAATTTAAAACTCATGCAGAAATTCATAAACAGTCCAGACCAGGTAGTGGACGAAATGCTACAGGGATTCATTAAAGCCCACCCGGATCTGATTTCCGGTACCGATAATGAAAGGGTGCTGAAATATAAAGACGCTCCAATAAAAAGCAAGGTCGGAATTGTGACCGGTGGCGGTTCCGGCCATAAACCTGCCTTTATAGGGTATATTGGCAAAAACATGGTTGATGCGGTAGCCGTGGGTGAGATATTTACCTCTCCTCCTGCACAGATGTTTTACGACGCTATCAGGGAGGCCGATTCGGGAGAAGGCGTGGCGATTTTGTACGGCAATTACTCCGGCGACAATATGAATGTTGCAATGGCCATGGAGATGGCTGCCGAAGATGGGATTAAAGTTCAGAAAGTAGTTGCCAACGATGACGTTCCCTCTGCTCCTGCCACGGAGGCAGAAAAGCGCCGGGGCGTTGCCGGAGAAATTCTCATGTGGAAGGCAGGCGGTGCAAAGGCTGCCATGGGAGGTAATCTGGATCAGGTCATTGCTGTTGCAAAAAAAGCTATCACCAATACCAGGAGCATGGGAGTGGGCTTAAGCGGATGCACCATACCCGAAGTCGGCCACTCTAATTTTTCCGTTGAGCCAGGTAAAATGGAGGTGGGCATAGGCCATCACGGGGAGCCCGGCATTGAAATAACCGATCTTGAACCGGCCGCGAAGGTGGCCCGGCGCATGTGTGATGTTATCCTGCCGGATCTGCCCTTTAATAAAGGGGACGAGGTAGTAGTTTTATTATCAGGACTGGGTTCAACGCCGGTTATGGAATTATACATATTGTATAATGAAATTGAGAAAATACTCTCCGACACCGGGATCCGGATCTATAGAAGTTTCGTAGGCAACTATTTCACCTCCCTTGAAATGGCAGGGGCCACTCTGTCGGTAATGAAACTTGACGAGGAACTCAGGGAATGCATCGATTATGAAGCCGATTCAATCGGATTGCGACAGTTCCATAATAAATAACACTTACGTGAGCATGAAAACTTTCACCAATAAGGAGGGTAGTCAGATCGTTGATATGCTAATCCGGTCAATCCAGGAAAACAAGCAATACCTTAGTGATATTGACGGGGAAATCGGGGACGGCGATCACGGGATAAACATGAATAAAGGCTTTACCCTTTGCAGGGAAGCCCTTGATAAGGAGCCGGGTGATCTGTCGCATTCCCTGAATGTTTTGGGCAGAACACTCATGATGAAAATTGGCGGTGCGATGGGTCCCCTGTACGGGAGTTTTTTCAGGGCTTTTTCCAGGTCGCTTGAAGGAAAAGATAATATTGGCCGGGATGATATCCAGGCGGCCCTTAGTTCATCGGTGGAAGCATTACAGTTAATTTCAAAGGCTCAGGTAGGAGACAAGACAATGATGGATGTGCTATTACCTGCAAAGGAAGCAATGGAGTTGGCTGTGCAAAAGGACCTGCCTTTTGAAAGTGCAGTGGATCTGATGGCTGAAGCTGCCCGTACCGGGCGTGACAGCACGGTGAATATGGAGGCCAGGATCGGGCGTTCTGCCCGGCTTGGAGAGCGATCAAAAGGGGTCATGGATGCCGGTGCAGCATCCTGCTGCCTTATCCTGGAAACAATGACTGCCGGTGTCAGGGAGTTAATAAAATAAATCATTAATACTCAAATACAGAACATTATGAAACAAGCAGTGATTATCGGGTTCCTGGGTAAGACACAGGATCGTTTTTCTGACTACCAGAAGCCGCTCACAACAAGGGAAAAGCTTGAAATAGTCGATAAAATTCACGGATTTGATGGGGTTGAAATGGTTTTTCCCTACGAAACCTCCGAACCGGAAGAGACCAAAAAATTGATGAGTGAGTTTAATCTGAATTTCGCCGCAATTAATGTTAATATCAAAAAAGAAGCCGAATGGGTTCCGGGTGCGCTGAGCAGGCCGGATAAGGCTATAAGGGACAGGGCGGTTACCATGATCAAAAAAGCCAAAGATTATGCCCTTGCGGTAGGCGCTCCCCTTGTTTCCTGCTGTCCTCTTAGCGACGGCTATGATATGCTGTTTCAGATCGATTACCGGGAAACCTGGAAGAATATGGTGGAAACAATTGGTGAAGCGGCCGATTACCTTCCTGAAATCCCATTATTTATTGAGTCAAAATATTCTGAAACCAGGGTGCATTGTCAGCTTGATACCACGGCAAAGGCTCTGCTGCTGCTAAAGGAGGTCGGTAATAGCAACACCGGGGTAACCCTTGATATGGGGCATTCTTTTCAAAGCCAGGAGAATCCTGCACAGTCTCTGGCCCTGATCTATGAAAGCGGATATGATGCTTATATCCATACCAATGACAACGATACCAAAGCAGACTGGGATTTGATTGGCGCGAGCCGCCATTTTTTGCACTATGTTGAGTTTATGTTTTGGGCACAACAATACGACTATCAGAAATATTTTACGACAGATGCTTCTCCACGCATTTTTGATGTCGTTGAATTTTTTAACCGTCATTCGGAAGTCAGTCTCGGAGCATATAACCTGGCGAAATCACTTGATCATAAGCAGATTATGGGAATGATGAAGACAGAGGATTATAGCGGTCTAATGAAAATGATAAACAAAGAGATATACAGGGTGTGATGTGAATTGACATGAATGATCACCGATTCAATGGATTTCTTCAATCATGTTCCCTCAAATTATCTTTTGGGTGACCGAGAGGATAACGAGGCATATTGTATGGCTTATCCTGGAAATGAATACATCGTATATTTTCCCGCAGAAGGCTCTGTATTTCTAGATGCCCAACCCGGCATATACGAAATGAGATGGCTGCAAATTCATAAATCAAAATGGATAGAGCCATTTGTTATTGAGTTGCCCTCGGATATATCGGCTCCGGATAATGATCATTGGGTGGTCATATTAAAGAAGATGTAAATCCATACCCTGATTTATTGGGTAAATAGCTTTATCCGGAAGGGTAATTAATTTAGGAACTGAAGTATACTAACAAAATGTTCAGTTACCTATCATTGTTTTTGATTATTTTGTTTTGATATTTCGAATATTTTCGATTAATTTGTATAGTGATGAAATTTTTCGTCATTTCAAAATCAATAACAAGTAGTTGTAGATTATTTAATAAATGAAAAAACCAAGGCCCGTCAGGAGTATCTTTAAAGTCCTTGCAAAATTACTTATAGCAGGGATATTAATATCAGGATTTTCATGCCAGGCTGATCACCACGAGCAGCGTGAAGCCCGGCGGATCAAACCATGGTCTGAAGATCCGCGTTACTGGCAATATAAAGGTGAGCCTATCCTTTTGCTCGGCGGTTCGGATCAGGACAACCTTTTCAATCATCCCAATATCGGACCGGATGGTCTTGAGGCCCACCTTGACCTGCTGACCTCGGCTGGTGGCAACTACCTTCGAAATACAATGTCCAGCCGCGACCGGATTGATCCCGACAGCGATCTGTATAATGACATTAATCTTTATCCGTTTTACCGGGATGAGGAAACCGCTCTGTATGACCTTAGCCGCTGGGATGAAGACTACTGGGAACTTTTCGGGAATTTCATCGAAATGACAGCACAGCGTAATATTATAGTTCAGATTGAGATATGGGACCGGTGGGATTATGGCCGTGTATGGGGAGGGGCGTATTCGGCCGAGGCATGGTCTGCTCATCCCTTCAATCCCAAAAACAATATCAATTATACAGCCGGTGAGACAGTCCTGGATGAGGAGGATTTTAATCATGAGGTGTACACCAGGGATTACAATATCTTCAGGACTATCCCCGAACTTGATAATGATCCGATCGTTTTGCCTTTTCAGCAGGCTTTTGTAGACAGGATGCTCTCCGTTACATTTGATTACGATCATATTCTTTATTGTGTCAGCAATGAAAGTACGGCATCTGAGGAATGGGCGCGGTACTGGGCAAACCATCTCAGGGACAGGGCCCGGGAAGCAAGCGTGAATATAGAGGTTACAGAGATGTGGGATGCCCATGATTTGACGGATCCGATGCACAGAAGGACTTTAGATCATCCTGACCTGTATTCTTTTGTGGATGTTTCACAAAATAACCTTCGCGATGGACAGGTTCACTGGGACAATATGCAAATAGCCCGTCAAATTGTTGCAGATCCTCCGCGCCCTGTCAACAACAATAAAGTTTATGGTGGTTCGGCACTTGGTGGCGGGATACCTGAAGGATTGAATAAATTCTGGAGAAATATACTTGGCGGAATTGCATCTTCCCGTTTTCATCGTCCCGGTCCGCGCCCCGGCTATTTCAGCATTGGTTTGAGTGAAACGGCACAGCAACAGATTCGCAGCGCCAGGGTTTTCCAGGAAGCTTTCGACGTTTTTCGTGCCGAACCGGATGTCAATAGCAGGTTGCTGATTGACCGTGAAATAAATGAAGCATATCTTGCCTTTACACCCGGCGAGCAGTATGCCGTTTATTTTACAGACGGAGGTAATGTGGGTCTGGATCTCCGGGATGATCCGGGTGATTTTGAAATGAAATGGCTGGACATTTCCAATAGTAAGTGGCTGGAGGAGCAGGAAATCTCTGGGGGTAATGTCATTGAGCTACAGGCGCCCGATGAAGGTCACTGGGTTGCAGTCATTGTATCCTCCGGAAAAACTAATTAAAGCCAACCTGCAAGATGGTTCTTAAATCTAAAATTAAAGAAATGACAAATAAGATATTGCTACTTGTTTTCATTATTTTGTTTGCTTCAAATGCGTGTACTTTGGATACCGGGATTAATAATGATGATAAAGTAATCGTGACAAAAGAGCAAAAATTCGGGTACATGACCTGGAAGATTCAGGCTGCAAATGGCATATGGCATTATGAGATTGAAAACGTAAATACGGGTGAACTGAGTACAGGATTTAATTCTGCCATCGACAGGGCAGGAAATGACTGGATCGCGAACAATTGTGTCGGGATGAGAGAATGGAGAGGATGGCCGAATTTTGGTTCGGATGGATTTGGTCATCCATGTCGTGGCGGTGATGGCCAATCGAGATGGCTGAATTCAGATGGTCAACCCCTTGACTTTAAAGATAAACTTGTTGGTGATCATCTTATCCTGGAATCCTGGAATGACCGGTTTAGACTCTGGTATCATTTCTTTCCGGGGCATGCTGCAATTGAAATAAAAGAAGCCAATGATTTGTATTCTTTTTTATGGGAAGGTCCTCCTGCCGGTGAAATGAAAGTAGAACAACAGTATTATGTCATTGAGGATGGGATACGGAGAAGAATACCATTTAACACCGGACTGGGTTACCTGGAACCTGAATTTGGGAGGAATTTCCCGTCTCCTTATTTCTATTTTGTTGATGAGGAAGCTGAACAGATAGTTTATATCGGGGTGAAAAATCAGAGTGAGGGAGGTGACGAGGGTTGGTGTCAGCCGGGCAATATGGTAATTTTCAGTTTCGGACGTGAAAATGATGAGCGGGCCCTATATGGAACCGAGGCAATTAGTGTATTTGGATTCCTGGATAAAGATCTCGAACACGAGAGGATTAGTAGATTTATTAATGACAGGCTGGATGATCCGTTTAAGCTTTGATATTTCGATTATTTACGATTAATTTGTATTTGAAAATGAAGGCAA
>SLGC01000237.1 GCA_007123885.1 Bacteroidales bacterium
GGAGTTTCAAATCCTGCAAAATGGTTATTCCGGATAGCCACCTGAGTTGCCAACTCTTCCGGTTGTGCTTCCCATTGTAGAACAGTCCCTTGCGGACACCCCTTAAGGTTCATTTCTGCAATTATCTGCTCCTGATCAGTAGTAATATCTTTATTGAAATTGGTGTATTTAAGTGCCAGAGCCGGGTTCGAAATAACCGAACCTGTCATGGCAATACCAGTAGTAACAATAAACTCTCTTCTATTCACGCCAGGTAACTTGGATTACAATAAATAAGCTTGAGTTTAAATTTATGAATTCATCTGTTTAGAATTAACTATTATTTCATATCTTTTATTTATTAAAATAAAGTAAATATCCATAAAAAATAAAAAAATAAAATTCTTTTAAACTTCTTGAAGAACACATGACTAAAGATCCATAGATTCAGATGAATAAAATTCCCTGTACCATTTCATAAATTCTGATACTCCGCTGGTAATATCGGTTCCGGGCTTATAGCCAAGATCCCTTTCCAGGTCACTGACATCCGCCCATGTGGCGGGTACATCGCCAGCCTGGATTGGCATCATATTTTTTCTGGCGGTCATCCCGGTTTCCTTTTCAATGGCTGTAATAAAATCCATCAGTTTCACAGGACTGCTGTTCCCTATATTATAAACTTTATATGGTGCTGGTGAGGTTGAAGGATCAGGATCCTTTCCTGCCCACCTTCGGTTGCCTTGAGGGGGATTATCGATTACACGCCCAATTCCTTCAACAATATCACTAACATAAGTAAAATCACGTTGCATATTACCCATATTGAATACATCGATTGACTTGCCTTCAAGAATTGCTTTGGTGAAAATAAAAAGGGCCATATCCGGGCGTCCCCATGGACCGTAAACTGTGAAAAAGCGGAGGCCGGTAGTGGGCAATCCATACAGGTGAGAATAGGTATGGGCCATCAGTTCATTGCTTTTTTTTGAAGCAGCATACAGGCTTACCGGATGGTCAACATTATCTGATGTTGAAAAGGGCATGTCCTCATTAAGCCCGTAAACACTGGAGCTGCTTGCATAAACAAGATGCCCTATGGAGTGATGACGGCAGCATTCAAGAACATTGATGAATCCGCTTATATTGCTTTCAATATAGGCGTAAGGGTTTGTGAGACTGTAACGCACACCTGCCTGAGCTGCAAGGTGGCAGACACTGTCAATCTTCTCCTTTTCGAATAGATCTGTCAGACCTTCCCGGTCTGTCAGGTCCAGTTTAATAAAACTATATCCATGCCATTTGTTGCTTTTCTGTGCCTTCCTGTATTCAACAGAAGATCTTTCTATTCCATTTTCTTCCAGCCTTGCATATTTCAGGTTAACATCATAATAGTCATTGATGTTATCAAGCCCCACAACCTCATCACCCCTTTCAATTAGTCTTTTCACAAGATGAAATCCTATAAATCCGGCTGTTCCGGTTACCAGTATCTTCATTTTTAAATATTATGTTATTATAGAAAATAATCAAATATAACAAAGATAATCAATGCAGCCATTCCCGCTAAAAAAAAATATCCGGGGTCTGTCCTGATCCCGGATATTAGTGTAATACCAATCGATATATTCAAAACCCGGATACTCCGGTAACGGGTGTTATTTTGCGTAACTAACCGCCCTTGTTTCCCTTATAACAGTTATCTTGACCTGTCCGGGATACGTCATCTCATCCTGTATCTTCCTGGCTATATCGTACGACATTTTTTCAGCATCCTTATCTGATATCTTCTCGCTTCCTACAATCACTCTTAGTTCCCTTCCAGCCTGGATGGCATAGGTTTTCATCACTCCCGGGTAGGAAAGTGCGAGAGCTTCCAGATCCTTTAACCGCTTGATATAGGCTTCAACTACTTCCCTTCTGGCACCAGGCCTGGCTCCCGATATAGCATCACAAACCTGTACTATGGGAGCTATCATAGTAGTCATATCAACTTCATCATGATGTGCCCCGATAGCATTCACTATCTCAGGTTTTTCCTTGTAACGCTCTGCCAGTTTCATACCCAGCACTGCATGCGGTAATTCAGGCTCATCATCCGGAACCTTGCCAATATCATGAAGCAATCCGGCACGTTTGGCAAGTTTGGCATTAAGTCCAAGTTCGGCAGCCATGATAGAACAGAGATTTGCTACCTCGCGTGAATGTTGTAATAGATTCTGTCCATATGATGACCGGTATTTCATTTTGCCGATAATTCTCACCAATTCAGGATGCAACCCGTGAATACCAAGGTCTATAGTTGTTCTTTTGCCTATCTCAACTATCTCTTCCTCTATCTGCTTCTGGGTTTTTAAAACAATTTCCTCAATCCTGGCCGGATGAATACGCCCGTCTGTTACCAGCTGGTGGAGTGACAGCCGGGCAATCTCCCGGCGTACAGGATCAAAAGCGGAAAGGATGATTGCTTCGGGGGTATCGTCAACAATTATTTCAACTCCGGTGGCTGCTTCCAGGGCTCTTATATTACGGCCTTCACGGCCTATTATTCTTCCTTTTATCTCATCACCGTCGATGTGGAAAACAGTAACTGAATTTTCTATGGTGTTTTCAGTGGCTACTCTTTGAATGGCCTGTATTACAATTCGCTTTGCCTCTTTGGTGGCTGTCATTTTGGCCTCACCCATTATTTCATTAATGTAGGACATTGCTTCGGTCTTAGCCTCGTCTTTCATCGACTCTACCAGTTGCGCCTTTGCTTCCTCCCCTGACAGTCCGGAAATGGATTCAAGTTTGTCCACCTGCTGTTTATGCAGCCTGCCCATCTCTTCACCCTTTTTTTCAACAAGCTCCAGTTGGTTATTTAAATTATCCCTTATTGCTTCAACTTCAAGTTTTTCTTTTTGTGTCTCGGCAATCCTTTGTGAAATGGCTGTTTCCCTTTGTTTGATCTTATTTTCTATCTGATTGATTTTTTGATTTTTCTCATTAATGTATTTTTCATGCTCTGATTTTAATTGATAAAATTTTTCCTTAGCCTGCAGTATTTTTTCTTTTTTGATAACCTCCGCCTCAAGCTCTGCTTCCTTTATCATATTGAGCCGTTTCTTTTTAAGCAATACCCGGTAGATAAAAAACATCAGTAATCCGCCCGCTACAAAAGAAACAGCTGCAATTAAGGAGCAAATAAAAGGCGAAATTACCCCGGTAACCGTTGCTGTGTCCATGATTAGTATATTTTGACTTATGGGTTAATATAAATATAAAAAAACCCGCATGCGCCTCTTCGATTATCGTTAAAACCCCAGTTTAACATGGATGGAGCTGCCATTTCGGGTCTGACTTCCAATGTTCCGGTTTCCCGGAACTCCCGGTTATCCGGGAGTAAGGCCTGTCATCGTCAAAATGAGCTTTACTCCAATTTGTAAAGTGTTGAGTTTTACACAATCAAAGAAACACTATGCGGGCAATGTCTTTCTATGTTAAAGAACGCTATTACTCTTTTTTTTATTTTGTAAATATTCTCCCAATTCTTCTTCAAGATCCTTTAATTGTTCCTGAAATGGAACAAAATCATTTTTCCCTTCACATTCAATCAGTCTGATAACAAACTGTAAAGCAGCCATCGCCAGAAAGTCCTGAAGGTCTTTATCAGTATACCTTTGTTTATACTGAAGGACTTTCTCATTTATTAACCTGGCTGCTTTCCGGATCTTTTCCTCATCCGCCCTGCTTATTTTCAGGGGATAAAATCTTTCTGCCACATTAACCCGTATGGAAAGCTTGTCATCCATATAAGAATTATCTATTTTAATGATTCAAAAGAGCAATACATTTATCGATCTCCCGCACAATCCTGTTAACTCTGATCCTGGCATCATGGGAATTTTCCCCGGATCCCAGAATAGCTTTTGCAAGTTTCAGGGTTTCGTACCTTCGTTCCAATTCTTCAAAAGCTATTGTCTTGAGTTTTATTTGTTCTGATAACTGAAGCTTTTCCTTCTGAAGCTTGTAACGTTCCTCTTCGGATTTTTCAAGCATTGAAATAAGAATCTTTATTTTTTCTTTTAAACTAAATGTTAGTTGATTTTCAATGCTTTCCATATCCTTAATTTTCTATTGGCCTACAAAAACACTTTTGCATTCTGCAAATATAAAAATTCGTTAATTTATTTAAAATTATTCAAAGGATTTTTAGTTTTACACCGAAGTAAATATAAAAAAAACATGGGATATTCAATTCATTTAGTTATATTATTTCTAAAGTACAAAAGTAATCAATTTAAGCCATAGTAAACCGGACAGGTAGCGTTCTGGTATTTTCAGAACATCAGGGATTTACTCAACGTATATTACAACTGGCTCAAAAACAATGATTTGAATCGGATAAGGACTGCATTTCCCAGGAATTAAAGTAAGCAGCATCTAAGCTGATTCCCGAAACCCTATTTTATTATGATGGCACACAAGCTTATAGTCTTATTTTCATTATTACTGTTTTTTTCAAACCCGGGTCACAGCAATGAATTTCCACGCGATTATTTTATTTCACCTGTTGAATTTCCGCTGAATCTGTCCGCAAATTTCGGAGAGTTACGAACCAATGCTTTCCATGCAGGAATAGATATAAGGACAGGAGGGGTAACAGGAAGAAGAGTGCTTGCAGCAGCAGATGGGTTTGTTTACCGGATAAGGGTCTCACCTGTTGGATACGGAAGAGCATTATATATTGAACATCCGAATGGTCTTGCTACGGTTTATGCACATCTGGATGCTTTTAATGAAGAAATTGAAGAATATGTCAAACAGGAGCAATATAGAAGACAGGATTTTGATGTTGATCTGACTCCTCCCCGTGGAAAACTAAAAGTCAGTCAGGGCGAATTGATCGCATATTCAGGAAATACAGGCTCATCAGGCGGACCTCATCTGCATTTCGAGATCAGGGAATCAGCTACACAAAGACCGGTTAATCCTCTTTTATTTAACTTCGCAATAAAGGATGACCTTCCACCTGAATTATACACACTTGCAGTCTACCCGCTTGATCATAGCAGCCTGGTAAACGGGAACAGGGATCCTGTTTATCTCCCCCTTACGCGTACTGGAAGAGGACAATACAGGTTGCAGAACAACCGTCCTGTGGAGGTGTTTGGCAAAATCGGTTTCGGGATACAGGCAACTGATTTTCTTAATGCTTCAAGGTTCCGTTGTGGTGCCTGGAGCGTGGAACTTATGCTTGATGATGTAAGTATTTACAGACATGAACTTACCAGGTTTGCTTTCGGGGAACTGAGATATATTAACTCACATGTTGATTATAATGAAAGGATTAGGAACAGCAGGGATATTCAGCGGACCTTTCTGCAGCCGAACAATCTAATGAGCATTTATACCAATCATGTAAACAGGGGAATAGCCCTTTTTTCAAGGGAAGATGAAACTCCTGTCAAAATAACCGTTAAAGATGCATACAAGAACCGTTCGGAACTTTCCTTCACTGCTATTACCGTTATACCGCCCGAAAAAGAGCTTCCTCCTCCCCCCCCTCCGGCTAATTTTGCAATGCTGATGAGCTATGACCGGCCGAATAATTTTTCAGCACAAAATGTTTATGTCTCAATCCCAGCCAACATACTTTACGACGACCTGCTGTTTGAATTTACAACAACCCCTCATATAAATGGAGGCATTGGACCGGTATATCATATCCATAACCGTTATACTCCGGTA
>SLGC01000330.1 GCA_007123885.1 Bacteroidales bacterium
GAGCTTATTGACCCACCTGTAGTTATGGCATAAATGCAGGATCAGCAGAGGAGTAAAGAGATAAAATATTACCAGCAGGAATGAGGCCATGGCAAAATCAAATAATAAAAAATCCAAAGAACAAAATAAAATCAGATAAAACCAAAAACCCGAAAAAAGTTTCGCATCAAATCCGGTTTTTTGATCCGGGTATTGAAGATTATCCGCTTTATTATAAATTTGCAGGCAGAAACCAATATTTAATATATGAGACATACATTTTTTTTAATTACAGCGATCATGATCCTTGCCGGCTGCGGTGCAGGATCAGAAAGCCGGCAGGAAACCATAACTCTTGAAGCAAGTATACAGGAACTTCTGGCCGAACCTTTTGAATTTGACCGTAAAAATGTAAGGATTGAAGGTGTAATATCTCATGTTTGCCGTCACAGCGGAGACAAGATGAGGGTGCTTCAGGACGGGTCTGACTTGAGCATACAGGTTATGCTGGGTGATTTTACAGGCCGGTTTGGTACCGAATCGGAGGGCCTGCGTGTTATTCTGACCGGGACGCTGTTAGCCGAGCTGACAAATATTGATGATCTGGGAGATGATCATGGTTGCGAGGATGACCGGCAGGCGGTTGAAGCACTGAAAGCCCGCGGGCTTAATCCGGATATCAGGACCCGGTTATCCCTCAGCCATTTCGAAACAGAATAAAATTAAACCTGATCCGGAGCTGCCGGTACCAGGTTTCAAATAATCTTTAAGTTATGCTCTGGCGTAAAATCAACAGGGTGCTGCACAGGGACCTGGGGTATTTCTTTTTCGGCATGACCATTATCTATGCTGTTTCGGGAATTGCACTAAATCACAGGCATCAGTGGAATCCGAACTACATAATATCCCATGAAGAGTTTACGGCAACAGTTGATATCCCTCCCGCCCGGATCGACAGGGAATATGCAACTGAAAAGCTTGAAGAGCTGGGCATTGATGCAAATTACAGGACCCACCTGGTTGCAGGCGATAACCTCAGGATATTTATTGAGGGTGGCTCGGTAAATATCAATATGGCGGAAGGGACGGGAAGCTATGAAATAATAAGGAAAAGGCCTGTGTTCAACCAGATCAATTATCTTCATTACAATAATCCAAAGAGGCTATGGACCTGGTTTTCCGATATTTATGCAGCAGGCCTTATAATAATGGCAATTACAGGTCTTCTGATAATAAGGGGTAAAAACGGGATCACCGGTCGGGGTGCATGGCTTACAGGTCTGGGAATAATTATCCCGATTATCTTTCTCTATTTCTATCTTTAGCCGTCCCGGTACCATGGCAACAACTCTCCTGTAAAACCGGAAAACTCCCCATTCAATGTGTCCTGCAACTTTACTTCCATCGATCGGCATGGTCTTTGGACTGTTATCTATATGGCAATTCCCCGCCGTTATCTTTTATCACTACAACTTATGGGCAAAGATGAAATTATCCGCGGCAGGAATGGACTTTCAAGATTAAGCAACGTTTACTAAACCGGACCATCCACGCCCAAAGATTTATTAACTAACTGTAAGTCAGCGTCCTGATTCTGATCGCGGTCACCAGGGTCTATCCTTAAAGCAGCAGATAATATTAATCACAGGGCTTGAAGCTCTTGTCATATTGGTGCATGGCCTCGGCACTCATGCCCATGCTTGAGAATCCGCCGTCGTGGAAAAGATTCTGCATGGTGACTTTCCTTGTCAGGTCAGAGAACAAAGTGATGCAATAATCGGCACACTCTACGGCAGTTGCATTACCAAGAGGCGACATCCGCTGTGTGAAGTCGAGCAACGACTCAAAGCCCTTTACCCCGCTACCTGCAGTTGTCATGGTCGGTGACTGGGATATCGTATTTATCCTTATCTTTTTATCACGTCCGTATATATATCCGAAACTTCGTGCTATGGATTCGATCATTGCCTTTGCATCAGCCATATCGTTATAACCATAAAGTGTACGCTGGGCAGCAACATATGTCAGGGCTACTACAGAACCCCAGTCATTAATGGCATCCATCTTACGGGCAATCTGAAGCATCTTGTGGAATGACAGGGCAGAAATATCAAGTGTCTTATGGTAATAATCATAATTGATATCATCGTATGGAACGCCTTTCCTTACATTTGGCGACATACCTATCGAATGCAGTACAAAATCGATTTTCCCGCCAAAAGTTTCGATCGCTCCCGAAAAAACATTCTCAAGATCGCCCACATTTGTGGCATCCGCAGCTATTACCCGGCTGTTGCAGGCTTTGGCCAGCGAATTGATCTCTCCAAACCTTAATGCAGCCGGTGCATTCGACAGAACAAATTCCGCACCCTGTTCGAAAGCCTTTTCGGCGACTTTCCATGCAATAGATTTTTCATTGAGGGCTCCGAAAATAATTCCTTTCTTACCCTGAAGTAAATTACAAACCATATTCTTATTGTTTTATACAGAAAAAAGAACCGCTTCCCTTTTACAGATGCGGTCCGCATTACCGGGAGAACTCCGCTTAATGCGGGTCGGCCGGCAGATACAAAGATAATACCAGAAATCGTATAAAAAAAGTATACTGCTGTGTTGCGAGGTCCGGCGGGAATCTTCCTGAATTTGATTAAAAAAGGTAATTGAGCCCGATATACAATCCGCCGCTGCCATCCCGGCTGTCAAGGGGCTTGCCGTAATCAATGGCAAGGATGAAATTCTCGTTCATCGCCGCCCTGAAGCCTCCGCCGAAAGTCAGGTGCAATCCGCTTTCGCCCTCATTATAAAATCCGGATATCTCCGCCCCGGGATCGCTGTTCATAACTCTCTCTTTTATTACTGTTCCGGCATCGGTAAAACCATTTAGTGCCAGGTACAGGTTCTGGTTGAAAAGAATAGTCCGGTAGAACTTCCATCTGAGTTCAAAGTTCCCGTATGCGATCGCCTCACCCACTACCCGGTTCCGCAGCATCCCCCTTACTGTCTTTGAACCGCCCAGCCCATCGATATTTGATGAAAGTGAAAATGAATTGATCATATAGGGAAGCATATAAAAGGGAACTTTCCCCGAAAGGGTGCCCTGGTAGTTCAGCCTGTATGCAAAGGACAGATCATCCGGGATAAGGGTAAAATACTGCCGGTGGGTGAGTGACAGCCGTGAAAATGAAAAATCGCCGTTGCCCAAAAAGCCGGGAGCTGTAAAAACTACGGCCTCACTCCAGATCCCGGACATCGGGTTGGGTTCGTTATCACGGGTATCATAAATCACGCCAAGCTTAAGATGATGTGTGGTGCCTCCGGCCCTTTCCTGCGGCGAGATCAGTCCCCATTCCAGATAACGGTCGTACAACCCGGGAATATCGGGCAGCATATCTTCCTGATCCTGCCCTTCATTCAGGGCTGCCAGATCAACAGGTCCTATCCCCGTGTTCATAAGTCCCAGTCCCCCGATCCACCGCAGCTGCCTTCCTGAAAGGGAGCCCTGGAAATCGAGGGTAAACCTGAACATATTTCTTTCATGCCTGTAGAACATCCTGCTCAGGTAATTGTCGCCGGAATCATCCTCAAAAGCAGGATCGTAAACTGCATTATAGCCATTGAAACCATAGAAATCAAGGGCCTGTTCCGTGAAATAGCTTAAATCTGCAGTCATCCTCAATCCGGGTATCAGATATTCGCTGTCGTAAAATAGCCTGTTTATTCCGCTTCCCTTGGTATACCTGGAAATCTCGGCATAGATTGAATGCATGTACCCGGGATATGATGAACCGTCGCCAAAATAATAAAGATTAACCAGTCCCCCATACTGAAGGCCAAGGTCTGTATTATAAGAAATAGCGGGCAGGGCCCCGAATGTCCATCCTGTTTTTACAGCATCGGGATCAACATCCTGTGATGCGGCGGTAAATAAAGACTGCAGAAAAACAGCCAGGACGAAGAACAAGTGGTAAGGTCTTATTTTCATTTTTACTGGTTTAATTTGAATTCATACCTGCATTAGTTTATTGCTGGCCCGCCCCGGTTTGCCGGACCGTATTGTGTACCCACCGGAAATCTTAATTACAGGCCTGTGTTTAAAAGAGTTACCTGCCTAATGGCATTCAAGTATACCGCATCAAGATAAAAAATTAATTTGGCTTGTCTTGCTTATTAATCGATAATTAGTATATATTTGAAACTACCGGTCTGAATTTAACCTTATTGCAGGAAGCCAGACCTGAATTTACAATTCAATTATCCAATTATGCGTCTTTTCAGAAAAATAATTAAAATAGTGGTAATTTTCCTGATCATATTGATTGCAGGAGGAATCCTGCTTGTCAGGAATATCTCAAGAAGAGCCCTTCCCGATTATGACGGGCAATTTGCAATCGAAGGACTTGAAGGCGATGTTCTGGTCTTACGCGATCCACATGCGGTGCCTTCGGTCTATGCCGCTAACGAGAACGACCTTTACCGTGCAGTTGGCTTTGTAATGGCCCAGGACAGGCTGTGGCAGATGGATCTTCTCAGAAGGGCAACCACAGGCCGCCTTTCAGAAATATTCGGTGATGACCTGGTAGAAACCGATTACCTGTTGCGCGCCCTCAGGATCCCTGAAAAATCAACAATGGTCCTTGCAGAAACCGATAGCAACATTCTAAACGCACTCGAATCATTTGCCTATGGCGTAAACCAGTTCATTGAACAGGCCGGAAACAACCTCCCTCCTGAATTCGGCATTTTAAGGTACAGGCCGGAAAAATGGGAACCTGTGCATTCGGTCAACCTGATCGGGTATATGGCGTGGGACCTGAATATGGGCTGGACCACCGAGGTTGTCCTTCACAAGCTAAAACAGGTGTTGGATGAGGAGAGGTTCAGCGAGCTTATACCACATCTTGAACTTCACACAAGTAAAATATATCCGGAGGGTCTGCTTGCAAAGAATGAGATCCGGGAAAGACTGCTGGAACCAACCGCCCGGCTGCACGAGCTGGGACTGGCTGTTGTCAGCGGAAGCAATAACTGGGCCGTTTCCGGGGAAAAAAGCACAACAGGGAAACCTATTCTTGCCAGCGATGCACACCTTGGCCTGTTTGCCCCGGGCATCTGGTACCAGATGCAGCATGTGGTGGAGGGCGGGGTTCAAGTAACCGGCGTGGTACTTCCGGGACAACCGTTTGTCATAGCCGGGCATAATGAAAGGATTGCCTGGGGAATGACAAACGTTATGCTTGACGATGTTGATTTTTACAAGGAAACAATTAACCCGGACAACCAGGATCAGTATCTTTTCCAGGGGCAATGGAGGGATATGGAAGTACGTGTTGAAGAGATAAAAACAGGCAGTGCAGCCTTTGTGGAAAGAGAACTCAGGTTCACTCACCGTGGACCGGTAATTTCCGGGCTTAAGGATATAGAAGAAGAGGCTATTTCAATGAGGTGGACCGGTAATGAATACAGCAATGAACTGAGAAGTGTGTACCTCCTGAACAGGGCCGGAAACTGGCATGAATTCCGCGAAGCTGTAAGTACTTTCATGTCGGTAAGCCAGAATATAAACTATGCCGATGTTGACGGAAATATAGGTTTGCAGACGGCGGCAGGAATTCCGGTAAGGGAGGGCGAGGGAGTATTCATCCTTCCGGGAGAAGATGATAAATATGACTGGCGTGGAATGGTCCCTTTCGGGGAACTGCCCTTTGTCTACAACCCTCC
>SLGC01000228.1 GCA_007123885.1 Bacteroidales bacterium
AAGACCGGGCCTGCAAAGAAATTACAGGAAAAACAATTAACAACACAAGAAGAATCCGGCTCTGAAAAACCTGAAGAGGGAACTTTAAAGAGT
Organism: Bacteroidales bacterium; assembly: GCA_007123885.1. GTDB lineage: Bacteria > Bacteroidota > Bacteroidia > Bacteroidales > PUMT01 > PXAP01. Next base: position 94 of record SLGC01000228.1, read on the forward strand.
CAGGAAATCGGACCATCTAAATTAAAAGATACCTCATCGGCTGCAAATTCCGATGCATTAACCGGAAACCATGATCCTGCAGCAACAAATACACTATCCATTAAGAACATCCTTAACGGGACTGCAAAGGGCAACCAGGGACCCGGAAATGAGAACCTGGAGGTTGAAATTGAAGATGAATCATTTGATCCCCGGGAAGATAATGAAGATTTCACTGAAAAAGATCTGGCAGATCAGTGGAGGAAGTTTGCCAACCAGATAAGGGATGAGCACCCGCGACTTTATAACGCACTGATGTCAAACAAACCGGAAATCACCGGCAAATCAAGTATCCGCTTTGGGGTCAGCAACCCACTGCAGCAGGAAGCCCTGAACAAAATCAGGCCCGGGTTGTTAGGCCATCTAAAATCCGGGTTAAGCAACAATCTCTCCCTGGAGATTTATATAAACCAAATTGATGCCCAACAGGAAACCCGTTTGTATTCCCAGGAAGATAAATACGAATATATGCTTAATATAAACTCCTGGCTGGGAAAATTCAGGCAAAAGTTTAATCTTGATTTTGAATAAAATAAAAAATAGCATTCATGGAAAATGAAATTATTAGAATTAAAAACGGGAAGCTGATTGTTCCTGACAATCCGGTTATTCCATATATTGAGGGCGACGGGACAGGCCCGGATATATGGGCTGCCTCTGTCCGTGTATTTAATACCGCCGTGGAAAAAGCATATGATGGGAGAAGAAAGATCAGATGGAAAGAGATCCTTGCCGGGGAAAAAGCCTTTAAGTCTTCCGGCGAGTGGCTTCCCGCTGAAACGCTTGATATCATCACAAAATATCTTATAGCCATCAAAGGCCCGCTTACCACCCCGGTGGGCGGAGGTATCCGGTCACTCAATGTTGCATTGCGCCAGAAACTTGATCTTTATACCTGCCTCAGGCCTGTAAAATATTACATGGGGGTCCCCTCGCCTGTAAAAAAACCGGAAACAACAGATATGGTGATCTTCAGGGAAAATTCGGAAGATATATATGCCGGGATCGAATGGCTTGCCGGTACGGAAGATAACAGAAGGGTAATAGATTTTCTATCCCGGGAAATGAAAGTCGACAGCATACGGTTCCCGGAAACCTCATCTATCGGCATAAAGCCCGTATCGCGGGAAGGCACCGAGCGGCTTGTGAGGGCAGCCATTAATTATGCCCTCAGGGAAAAAAGGGATTCGGTTACCCTTGTGCATAAAGGGAATATAATGAAGTTTACTGAAGGGCAGTTCAAGCTATGGGGATATGAGGTTGCCGAAAAAGAGTATCCGGATAAGGTTTTTACCTGGAAACAATATGATGAAATAGCCATAAAAAGTGGAAAAGACAGTGCTGATAAAGCACAGGCAGAAGCCACAGGTTCGGGCAGGATAATTATAAAGGATGTAATAGCTGATGCCTTTTTGCAGCAAATACTTACAAGGCCGGCCGATTACTCTGTAATTGCCACCATGAACCTTAACGGAGACTACATTTCAGATGCACTGGCCGCCATTGTGGGAGGTATCGGTATTGCACCAGGTGCAAACATTAATTACGAAACGGGACATGCGGTTTTTGAGGCCACTCATGGAACTGCTCCCAAATATGCCGGCCTCGACAAAGTTAATCCCGGTTCAGTCATCCTTTCTGGCGTAATGATGCTTGAGTACATGGGATGGAAAGAGGCTGCAGCCAAAATTATCGAAGGACTGCAGGGTGCAATTTTGAACAAAACGGTAACCTACGATTTTGCAAGACTTATGAATGATGCCAGAGAAGTTTCATGCTCAGGTTTTGCCGATGAAATAATCCGGATCATAAAGAATGGATAGAATAGCTGAAATCCCGCCGTATTTGCCCGGAACTATATACATCTGATGACGCGCAGGACCATCAATCTGTAAATCATGTCAATATCTATGGATGAAGCCGACTCTTGAAGGGAAATAATATTAGCCCGGTCTTTATGCCCTCCTGCTTAATTAGTTGCAGGTATCAGGATAAGCCGGATCAACCATAAGGATCAAAACATGAAAATAGATACCACCAGCTGGATTAATCCGTTAATTACGGAGATATGGTTTTTTAATATCAAATAGAACAAAATAATATTAACAAATATTCTTATGCTACTAAAAAGATTACTTACAGGAACACTATTCCCGGTTTATTTGATTTTGCTGGTTGCTTCCTCATGTTCATCTCCGGAAGCAGGAATTGGGACTTTCGGATACAACCTGGAAAGGGATATTGAGACCCTCGCCTCCGATGAATTCGAAGGACGTGCTCCGGCCACACCCGGCGGACAAAAGGCAGTTGATTATATCAAATCACGCTTTGTTGAAATTGGCCTGAAGCCGGCCAACGGCGATTCATACCTTCAGGATGTTCCCCTGATGGAAGTTACCGGCTCGGACTTTTCTCCTCTCGTAATAAGCGGGAACGAAGGAAATATTTCCCTGAACTATCTTGATGACATGGTTATAGGGACATACAGGATCCAGGAAGATGTCAGGCTGGAAAACAGCGAGCTTGTTTTTGCCGGGTATGGTATTGTAGCACCCGAATATGGATGGAATGATTATGAAGGTCTTGATGTGGAAGGTAAAACGGTGGTAGTGCTGGTAAACGATCCGGGATTTGCCACCGGTGATGATTCCTTGTTCACAGGAAATGCCATGACATATTATGGCCGGTGGACATACAAGTTTGAAGAAGCTGCCCGACAGGGAGCAGCTGCTGCCCTGATCATACACCAGACAGAACCTGCCAGTTACGGCTGGGATGTGGTAAGGAATTCATGGTCGGGAACCCAGTACGGCGTAGCCGCTCAGGGTGGTACCGAGAGATTGCTGGTGGAAGGGTGGATCCATCTCGATCCTGCCAAAAAGATATTTGAAATGGCCGGTATTGATTTCGACTCAGCCCTTGAGCGTGCCAAAGATCAGGGTTTTCAGCCGGAACCAATGGAGCTTTCAGCTTCTGCCACCTTTAAAAATGAATTTGATCACAGCACAAGCCCTAATGTAATAGGATATATTGAAGGAAGTAAATATCCGGAAGAAACTGTTATTTACATGGGACACTGGGATCACCTTGGAATGGTCGAGGTTGACGGCGAAGTTCAAATATATAATGGAGCCGTTGATAATGCCACAGGCGTTGCCGGACTTATGGCCATTGCCGAAAAATTCATGGAAAGCGATAACAGGCCCGGGCGTTCTGTTGTTTTCATGGCGGTTACCGCCGAGGAGTCAGGGTTGCTGGGATCCCGTTATTACTCTGAAAATCCGCTGTTCCCAATTGCAACAACTGTTGCAGGGATTAATATGGACGCCCTTAATGTTTATGGTCCCACCAGGGATATTGTGGCCGTGGGTTATGGTTTTTCAGAACTTGATGAATACATGAAAAGACATGCGTCAGAATTTAACCGGGTAGTCAGGCCCGATCCTCATCCCGAAAGAGGTTATTACTACCGTTCGGATCATTTTAATATGGCAAAACAGGGAGTCCCCATGATCTATGCAAACGGAGGGTCTGACTATATAGGCCGTGATGAAGATTACGCTGAAATGGTCAGCCAGGATTGGGCCGACCGCTATCATCAGCCTTCAGATGTTGTTCATGATCTTTGGGATTATGACGGCATCCATCAGGATCTCTGGTTTTTTTACATCATCGGAAAAGAGCTTGCAAACAATGATGATTTCCCAAACTGGATGCCTGAAAATGAATTCCGTGCTGCCAGGGATGCAACGGAACACTTAAGACGCAGCCAGTAAGTTTATCAGAATTGCCTGAAAACCGGAAACTGTTTTTCAACCTTCCGGTAATGTACAATATATTATTGCGGCGGTGCTACGGCAACCGCCGTTTTTTTTTGGTTATAGGCGGCGTGCTGCCTGGATGAATGACAGTTTTGACAGCAGCAAAAAAATTTGTCCTGCACAAGGCAATATATAGTTCAAAATATATTACCTTTCTCTTTGATTAGGAACCCCAAAAATCAAGATATCGACATAACCTTTTTACTAACAATGCTTTATACGAATGACTCATCCATGATGATATTTTGACCTTTGGTCGAACTCACATGCAGTAATCCGAACATTGATCAATATTTCTCAGATGTGACTTTCAATATCCTCACAAAATACAATAAAAACAGGTCATGATAGATCTATCAGACCAATTAATTAAATTAAATATTTACTGATGAAGCCTGAGTTATTAATTGAATTGATTGAGAAAATCAAATCCGTAAAGATCTCAGTTATCGGAGATTTTTGCCTGGATGCTTACTTTTTTATAAATAATTCCATGAGTGAGATTTCGGTTGAAACCGGATTGGCTACAAATCCCGTGCAAGAGCAGAGTTATTCATTAGGAGGTGCAGGAAATCTGGCCAATAACATAATATCTCTTGGTGTTGCAGAGGTAAGAGCTTTCGGTGTTATCGGAGATGACATTTTTGGCAAGGAGATGTTGCGGATAATGAATAGCTCTTCGATAGGAAATGGCGGCATGCTTGTCCAGAAAGAGAATTGGGCAACTCATGTATATTGCAAACCATATGTAGAAAATGAAGAGCAGGGTCGTTTTGATTTTGGAAATTTTAATTTGCTTGATGATAAAACGGCAGATCAATTAATAGTCAGATTATCCGATGAACTTAATGAAGTAGATATTATCGTGATCAATCAACAGGTACCATCAGGTATACATACGCCTTATTTTAGAAAGAAACTAAATGAACTGATATCTCAAAATCAGGAAAAAATATTCATTTCTGATATTCGTGATAAAAACATAACTTATAACGGAACCTACCTCAAGGTTAATAATATTGAAGCTTCTTATTTGAGCGGAGTAAAAAGTGATGCAAATGAACCGGTTTCTTATAAAGTGGCTGGTCAGGCTGCTGAAATACTTTTTAAAAGACGTGGGAAACCTGTTTTTGTGACTTGTGGCAGCCGCGGATCCCTGGCTATTGATTCTTCCGGACTTACAGAAATTCCCGGAATAATGATTCCTGGCATGGTTGATCCGGTTGGTGCCGGAGACAGTTATCTGGCTGGTGTCGCTGCTTCTTTGGCCGCAGGCTATGAGACGGGTACTTCCGGTGAGCTGGGTGCACTTGTTGCCGGAGTCACAGTTCAGAAATTATTCCAGACGGGAACTGCTTCACCAGAGGAACTTCTCGAGATAGGTAAAGATCCTGACTACATATATGAACCAGATTTGGCAGAGGATATTAGAAAAGCACGGTATCTTGATAATACTGATATTGAAATTATAAACAACCGGTATGAAAATGTGCAGATCAAGTATGCAATATTTGATCATGACGGCACTATATCAACTCTTCGCGAAGGATGGGAGCAGATCATGGGCCCAATGATGGTAAAAGCAGTTTTGGGAGAAAATTACGACACCGTTGATAAGGTTACATATGAAAAAGTAAAAGAAAGTGTTGAGGAATTGATAGATAAAACAACAGGAATACAGACTCTGGCCCAGATGGCCGCATTAATCGATCTTATTAAGGATTTTGGATTTGTTCCGG
>SLGC01000305.1 GCA_007123885.1 Bacteroidales bacterium
CCTGCGGAATTTCCGCAGGCTTTTTTTAAATTGATTCTTTTCCAGGAACTAGAAAATACTGTAGCTTACTGCAACACCTACTGTTACAACAGAAGCCATCACCATAAGCTTGATAAGTATATTAAGGCTGGGTCCTGAAGTATCCTTGAAAGGATCACCCACTGTATCGCCAACCACGGCAGCCTTATGATTTTCCGAACCTTTGCCGCCAAGATTACCTTCTTCAATATATTTCTTGGCATTATCCCACGCACCACCGGCATTGGCCATGAAAATAGCCATAGCAAAACCTGAGGAGATGGTACCAACCAGCAGGCCTGCTACTCCGGCAACACCAAATATAAGGGCAACTACAACAGGGATCAGGAGAGCTACAAGCGAGGGTACCATCATCTCCTGCTGTGCGCCTTTTGTGGAGATCTCTACACAGCGTGCATAATCCGGTTCTGTTGTTCCTTCCATAATACCGGGAATGCTCCTGAACTGGCGACGAACTTCATCAACCATTTTCTGAGCCGCACGGCCGACAGCATTCATGGTCATACCGCTGAATACGAATACAGAAAGAACACCGATTAGTATACCAACGATCACAAGAGGATTCATCAGGTGAATATCATAGTGATGGATAAAATCAATAAACTGGGCGTCAATTGCAGGTGTATTATTTATAAGCATCATCGGCTGGTCAAGGAACTTAACGATCATGATCTTGACCTCCTCGAAATATGCAGCGAGCAGTGCAAGCGCTGTAAGAGCGGCACTACCGATTGCAAAGCCTTTACCTGTTGCTGCGGTAGTGTTTCCGAGTGCATCAAGGGCATCCGTGCGGTTACGCACCTCTTCTCCAAGCTTGGACATTTCGGCATTACCACCGGCATTATCGGCAATAGGTCCGTAAGCATCTGTGGCAAGTGTTATACCCAGGGTTGAGAGCATACCCACTGCAGCTATACCTATACCGTACAATCCCATATTCAGACCCATATCGGTAAAGTTGAACCCGGATGCAAAACCGAACGCCAGGGTAATAGCAACACAGATTATTCCCAGGGGAACCGCTGCAGAGATAAGTCCGGTTCCTATACCGCTGATAATAATAGTGGCAGGCCCCGTCGAAGCAGATTCGGCAATTTTTTGGGTAGGTTTAAAAGCGGAAGCTGTGAAATATTCGGTCGACTGGCCGATAGCAATACCGGCAAACAGACCAACTACTATTGCGCCCCAGATTCCCCAGAAGTTGGGCATGCCCAACAAATACAAAATCGCCAGTGAAAAAACGACTATCAGTATGGCACTGGTATTCACACCAATACCAAGTGACTTGAGCAATTCCTTTTGTGTTGCACCTTCTCTTGTCCGGACCATAAATACGCCTGCGATGGAAAGCAGGGTACCGACTGCTGCTATCAGCATTGGGGCAATTACGGCATTGTACTGCATGTCTGTTCCGGCAAACGCGGCTGCCCCAAGCAGGGCGGTTGCAAGAATGGAAGCTGCAAAAGATTCGAACAGGTCTGCACCCATTCCGGCTACATCGCCGACATTATCGCCAACATTATCGGCAATTGTTGCAGGATTGCGCGGGTCATCCTCGGGAATACCGGCCTCGATCTTTCCTACCAGGTCTGCCCCAACATCGGCGGCCTTGGTATAGATACCACCTCCAACACGGGCAAAAAGAGCCTGGGTGGAAGCACCCATACCGAATGTAAGCATGGTAGCTGTGATTGTAAGCAGCTTTAATCCAGGTTCGGCCTCGGGAATTGCCCAGTTAAGGACTAAAAACCAGGCTGAAATATCGAGCAGGACAAGTCCCACAACAACCAGTCCCATTACCGCTCCGGAACGGAAAGCAAGCCTTAATCCGGCGTCCAGTGAGGTACGGCATGCATGTGCAACCCTTGCCGATGCAAAGGTGGCGGCTTTCATACCAAAAAAACCGGCCAGACCTGAAAAGAAACCACCGGTAAGAAAAGCAAAAGGCATCCAGGGGTTCTGGATCCCCAGTACGTATGCCATGATGGCAAAAATAAAGGTGATAATTGCAAATACAATAATTACTACTTTGTATTGCTGACGAAGATAGGCTCCAGCACCCTTGCGCACATGATTTGCGATATTCTTCATCATGTCGGTTCCTTCATCATGGCTCATCATCTGCTTAAAGAAATAATAAGCAAACCCGAGGGCAAAAAGTGAAGCAATTGGTACTAACCAAAAAATTACTGGCATATTAATTCCTCCTTTTAAATAAGTTAATGATTGTAATTAATTTCAAAAAAAAATTATATTTGTTTCAAATATTTGTGTATCAAGTGTTTACATGAAATTGCACGAAAAACAGTCACAAATTTAAAAAATTTCGTAAACTAAGATGTAAAAACATTCTAAATTATAATCGGATTAAATAGAGGGATTGACCGGTTTGAATCCTTATACCGGTTTGCCTTTTCAGAAAAAACCTGCCCCGCCCCCAGGAAGGATAACCATGAATGTCTCATTTCGTGTCGTTTATGGAATCCTATATACTTCCTGCCCAGTTCTCACGGTCCAGGCTCCTGTACTGGATTGCCTCTGCAAGATGCACGCTCTTTATTTTTGTACTGTTTTCCAGATCCGCTATAGTCCTCGACACTTTCAGTATCCTGTCATATGCTCTTGCCGAGAGAGAAAGCTTATGCATGGCATGTTTAAGGATCAACTGACCTGCGCTATCTATCTGGCAATGATCATGCAGCATTTTTGAGTTCATCAGGGCATTGCAGTGAATATTCCAGTTTCTTGAAAACCGTTTTCCCTGCAACAACCTCGCTTTAACCACCCTTTCCCTGATGTCTGAAGATGCTTCTGCATTGCTTCTGGCTGCCAGATCGTCAAATGCAACCGGAGTTACCTCTATATGTATATCAATACGGTCAAGAAGCGGCCCGGAGATGCGGTTCAGGTATTTCTGCACCATTCCCGGATGGCATACACATTCCTTTTCCGGATGGTTATAGTACCCGCAGGGGCATGGGTTCATGGATGCTACAAGCATAAATCCCGCCGGATATCGAACAGCATATTTAACCCTCGATATATCTATAACCCTGTCTTCCAGGGGCTGCCTCAACATTTCAAGGACATTCCGCTGGAATTCCGGAAGCTCGTCAAGAAATAATACTCCGTTATGGGAAAGAGAAACTTCGCCAGGGCGTGGAACAGTTCCGCCCCCAACCATTGCTGAAGCGCTGATTGTGTTGTGGGGAGAACGGAAAGGCCGCCGGGTCATCAGTGAGCGCCCGCGGGAGAGCCGCCCCGCCACCGAATGGATCTTGGTGGTCTCAAGTGACTCCTGTAGGGTAAAAGGAGGAAGAATTGAAGGTAGCCGCCGGGCAAGCATGGTCTTACCCGATCCGGGGCTCCCGATCATAAGAATGTTATGTGAGCCGACAGCAGCTATTTCCAAAGCACGTTTAACATTTCCCTGCCCTTTTACATCGGCAAAATCATTTTCCCATGAATTTACCTGTTGCTGAAACTCTTTTCTGGCATCTACAAAAGCAGGCTGCAATTTCCTTTTTCCATTGAAAAAGCCGGTCAGCTCACTTAGATGTTTAACACCATAAACATCCAGTCCTTTTACTATAGCCGCCTCCCTGACATTCTGCACCGGAAGGAACAGCCCTTTCAATCCTTTCTGCCTCGCTTCAATTGCAATGGGAAGCGCCCCCTTTACCGGGCGAAGGCTGCCATCGAGTGAAAGTTCGCCCATTATTACATAATTGTCGATCATACCGGAAGGGATTTGCCCCGATGCGGCAAGTATACCGGCTGCAATGGTAAGATCATAGGAAGACCCCTCTTTTCGGATATCGGCAGGAGCCATGTTAATAACTATCCTTCGTCCGGGCATCTTAAACCCGTTTACATCGAGTGCAGTAGCAATACGTTGCTGGCTTTCCTTAACTGCATTATCAGGCAAACCTACCAGATAGAAATTAACACCTTTTGTGACATTCACCTCAACGGTAACAATAATTGCATCGATACCAAGAAGAGCCGAACCAAAAGTTTTAACAAGCATATTGTTCCTTTCTGGCTTATATAAGTTTCATGCAATTGAGAACAACAGCAAATCGGCGATCACTCCACTGTCTAAAGATTATCTTGATATTTCATGCACCGTACCGAGAACCCGAAAGTCTTCAGATTTACCGATCTGTAGATCCCGTTTTCGGTAACATTTACTCCTCTTCGCCAGGCATGGCCGCCAGGTGAGCTGGTAGACGTCCAGAAATACCCTGTACTGCCAGCCTGGTGAAAGTGGCCGTTGAAATACCGGTTGCCTGCCAGCAGGGCATCAAATCCTGTATTGCCATCGGGCCTGAGCATGGCGCCCTGAAAGTGTCCCCTCCATAATATATCATCGGCAGCCTCCCGGGGCATGCCAAGATATATTTCAAGGAGCTTCCACTCTCCGTCAGAGGGAATATGCCATCCTTCCGGACAAATTCCCCGGGAACTATCCGTTGTGTCCCATCTCATTGCTTCACCCCATTGATATAATCCGCCATATTTATCACACATTTCCGGATTATTGTCATAGCAGTATTTTTCAATAATACCGTTGTCAAGCTGTTCTTTTCCGGCATCAATCATTTCTCCCAGATTAAGATTATCGGCCATCCACAACTGGTTGCCCAGCTGGATTGTCCGGTATACCGTTCCGTCAGCCGGGTCAACCCAGTATCCGTAAATATCCGGCTCATCAGCCAACGGACCTTTACTGCATGCCGCGGCATGAAATAAAATAATTGCCATAATTATACAGGAAAATAGCATAGCTCCTTAACAAAGTATCATTAGTGCCCGGGTAATTTTAACAAAATTATATCTATGTCATTAAAAATTTGATTGTCAGGACATTGTTATTTGCGTTTCGATTTTCATTTGAAAAATTTGTTTTGGCTTAAACCAGCAAAAATTCAATACTGATATTCAGATAAATAATGAATGTAAAGCTTGATAAAATAATTAATTGGACACAGGTGATAAAGTTTCATAAATTACAAATTTTTTTCAATATAGAACACCAGCGAGTGTATTATTTTAATGTGTAATTCCTGCACCCGGTCAGCGTAGATTGATAATGGAGCCCTTATTTCAATATCTGATAATCCGGAAAGTTTCCCTCCGTCTTTCCCGGTAAGTGAAATAACCTTCATCTCCTTTTCCCTGGCAGACTGTGCTGCAAGAAGTATGCTTGCAGAACTGCCGCTGGTACTGATTGCCAGCAAAATATCTCCTTTATTCCCTGCAGCCTCTATAAACCGTGAAAAGATCCGGTCATATCCATAATCATTAGCCGTACAGGTGATATATGAGGGGTCACTTATAGATATCGCGGCAACAGGGGCACGGTCATCCCTGTATTTTCCCGTTAGCTCCTGGGCAAAATGCATGGCATCACACATTGATCCTCCGTTGCCACAGCAGATAATTTTTCCTCCGGACTGCAATGAATTTACCATCATTTTGCCGGCGGCGGCTATCAGTTCGAAATTATCCTTGCCGGATATAAAATCATCGAGCATTTTTTTTGCCTGCAGGAACTCGTTTCTCAGATCATCCATTTTTTACAGCAATAAATTATAAATAAAATTAAAAAAAGAACCTAAAGGTAATAATACAGAATCTTATGGGTTTAATGTTGAAAAAATAACCAATTATTTGCTGATTGACAAGAGCTTTGATTTTCATATCCGGCCTGGTTCAGTTTTGATATCATGACCTCTTTGCCTGCCGGGTCATAATAAATTGCCAGCAATTCGGGCAGGCTGGTTAGCGATCATGTTTTGAAAATTATCAAAACAGAAAATCAAGTATCAAAATAACTTTAATTATATGTTAAATCCTAACAGTAGCAAGGGAGAAAAGGAATGTGATCCTGCAGGCAGGTCCGGGATAAGAATTTAAGATTTTCATCCGGACATGGTTACATACCTTGTTATATCTGCTTTTTTTAAAAAGGCAAATTTGGTTTAACTTTGCAAAAAACAGAGGAGATGCTAGGAAGATTCTTTAAATTACCCAAAGTCAAGCAATTTCATTATAAGCCCCGTTACTATGATGAACGAAAAGAAGAACTGGATAAACGGATTGCACAGATAAAAGCGGAAATGGGCGTAACAGATGAACAGCCCGAAGGGAATAAATACTGGAAGGGTGATTACAGAACCCGTATAAAAGGACAAATGCATGGATATTTCAAACAGGCACGCAAAGCCAGGAGGACATCCAACATCAGACTGCTGATCATACTGATCATATTACTTGCTCTTGCCTGGTATATTATCTATTTTTAAGTTTACTTTCCCAGAATGGCAGATATTATACATTTGCTTCCCGATTCAGTAGCGAATCAGATTGCAGCAGGAGAGGTTATCCAGAGACCTGCATCAGTTATCAAGGAACTGGTTGAAAATTCTGTTGATGCCGGCAGCACGGTGATAAAAGTTATTGTAAGGGATGCCGGGAAAAACCTGATACAGGTGATAGATAACGGCTGCGGAATGAGTGAAACAGATGCCCGTATGGCATGCGAAAGGCATGCCACCTCAAAGATCCGCGATGCCGGCGATCTTTTTTCAATAAATACACTGGGCTTCAGAGGCGAAGCACTTGCATCGGCTGCTGCCATAGCTGAAATGGAGATACAGACAAGGCGTCATAACGATGATGTCGGAACAGTTGTGGAGATTAAAGGATCACGGTTCATCAGGCAGGAACCCGTTGCATGTCAGGCGGGATGCATGATCAGCATTAAAAACCTTTTTTTCAATGTTCCTGCCCGAAGGAAATTCCTTAAAACAAATGCAACAGAGCTTAAACATATACTGATCGAGTTTCAGCGCATAGCCCTGGCCTACCCTGCTATTGAGTTTTCATTGCAACAGGATGGGTCTGAACTTCTTCATCTGCCGGCATCCCATCATAAACAGCGCTTGATCCATGTCTTCGGTAAGAGTTTAAATCAACAACTCGTGGAGGTCAGTACGCAGACTGACCTGGTAAATATCAGCGGATTTATTGCCAAACCGGAGTTTGCCAAAAAAACTCCCGGCGAACAGTTTTTTTTTATCAATAACCGCTTCATGCGTCATCCCTACTTTCATAAAGCCGTTACCCGGGCTTTTGATAAAATTATTTCTCCTGAGCTTGTGCCTTCCTATTTTATATATTTTACAGCAGACCCCGGATCGGTTGATGTTAATATCCATCCGACCAAGACAGAGATCAAATTTGAAAATGAAGCAGCTATATGGCAGATTCTCTGTGCAACTGCGAGGGAAGCCCTGGGTAAGTTCAACCTGGTACCTTCAATTGATTTCAATAATGAAGGATCTATCGAAATTCCGTTCCACAAAAGGGATAAGGAACCTGTTTCGCCTGAAATTCCCCTGAATCCGGGTTATACTCCTTTTAAAAATGATCCCGGCACATTCAGGCACCGTAATCCTGACAGCAACAGATTTGGCAACTGGGAAGAGCTTTACAGGGGATTTGAATCCGCTTCCGGCAAACATGAGGGAGATGGTGATGATACTTTGTTCTTCTCACCAGGAGATCCTGAAAATACCGGCAATTCAATTGCTGGCATGCCGGCGCTTATGCATTTTAAGAACAGGTATATATTTTCTCCGGTAAAATCGGGACTGATGATAATTGACCAGAAGAGGGCACATGAACGGATACTTTTTGAAAAATTTATGAAAACAGTACAGACCGGTTCCTTTGTAGCACAGCAGCAGCTGTATCCTGTTAATTTGGAACTTGCTCCTGATGATTATTTACTGATGAAAGAACTTTCCGGTGAACTGGCCGCCTTCGGCTTCGATATAAGGGATTTCGGACCAAACAGCATATTGATTTCCGGATGCCCTGTCGACACAGCACATTCCGATCCTGCTGCAATGATCAAATCGCTGATTGCCGGATATAAATCAACAGGTTCGATCGAGGATGAAGACCATCGTGAAAAAATTGCCCGCAATCTTGCAAAATCATCTGCCATTGAATACGGGCATCCTCTTTCCAGGGAAGAAATGCAGGAAATTGTTGACAAACTTTTTGCTTGCGGGATGCCGAATTATTCCCCGGAAGGGAAACCTGTAATTATTATTATAGGCAATGAGGATATTGAAAAAAGATTCAGGCGGTGAAACCGTTTTCCTGCGTCAATAATCCGGCTAAAAAGAATATGATGACTTTTTTCAACAGCATTTATTACTTTTACAGGCATTTGCAGGAAAGTGATATTAAACATATCAATCCGGCACCTGTTATATATAAATAAAACAAACTGAAAATGATATCAGGAAGATTTGGCGGAATACCCCTCGTTGTAAAAAACCTGCTTATTATAAATGCATTAATGTTGTTTGCAGATTTTGTCTTCAGTGGCACTTTTGATATTCAACTCACCCGTGTACTTGGCCTTTATTATTTTGAATCGGAACTTTTCAGGCCTTACCAGATCGTAACACACATGTTCATGCATGGCGGACTGGCTCATTTGTTTTTCAATATGTTCGCTCTTTGGATGTTCGGAAGGGTTCTTGAAACGGTTTGGGGAAGCCAGCGTTTCCTTATCTACTATTTTGTTACCGGTCTCGGTGCAGCCCTCCTGCATACTTTTGTAAACTACCTGGAAATATCATCGATGCAGGCATCAGCACAGGAGTTCATCAGTAACCCAACCCCCGATATGTTTGCCGCCTTTATAGATAACCATATAGCAAGGCCCAGCAGGCAGGTTTATGATTTTATCACGAGCTGGTCATATGAACCTGATAATGCGGCTTACATTTCACAGGCTGTTACCATGGTTGAGAACAGCGTCCGGCACCAGATGAATATCCCGACAGTCGGGGCATCCGGAGCGGTATTTGGCGTGCTGCTTGCATTCGGCATGCTTTTCCCCAATACAAGGCTTTTGTTGCTTTTTCCACCGATTCCCATCAAGGCCAAATATTTTGTTATAGCATACGGGCTGATAGAGCTGTATCTCGGACTAACCAGGCCCGGAAGCAATATTGCCCATTTTGCACATCTGGGAGGAATGCTTTTCGGTTTCATACTGATTAAATACTGGAACAGAGGTTCCAGTCGATTTTACTGATCCTGATGATATAATTGTATTAAAACAGACACTAACATTTATGTCCATTGTCGATGAAATAAAGCACTCTTTTAAGACAGGAAGCGTCCTTACCAGGCTTATTTATGTCAATCTTGCAGTTTTTGTTGCAGTAAAAGTGATCCAGGTGCTGTTTTTCCTTATGGGAGCAGGTGCTGAAGCTACTTATATGATCATTCAGTGGCTGGCTGTACCTGCCATGATATCGGAGATCCTTACCCGCCCCTGGACGATTTTCACATACATGTTCCTGCATGAAGGATTTCTGCATATACTGTTCAATATATTATGGCTTTACTGGTTCGGAAGAATATTCCTGGAGTATCTTGATGAAAAAAAGCTGCTCGGGGTTTATATTCTGGGTGGTCTGGCAGGGGCTGCCCTGTATATTCTTTCATTTAACCTTTTTCCCGCTTTCGCGGAAATACTTCCGGTTTCCAGGGCACTGGGAGCCTCGGCTGCAGTACTGGCAATAGTTATATCCATTTCGGTGTATGTTCCGAATTATACCATCACCCTTTTGTTCATCGGGCCCGTAAAACTCAAATACATTGCCGTATTTATGGTTGTACTGGATATCATCAGCATAGCCGGTGCGAATCCCGGAGGCCATATAGCACATCTGGGAGGAGCACTTTTCGGTTGGTTTTTTATCCGCCAGTACAGGAAGGGCAATGACATTACCCGGGGAATAACAGTTCTGCTGCAGAAAGCTTCAGCATGGTTCAAATCAGGTAAAAAGCTGAAGGTTGAGTATAAAAAACCCCGGTCTGATTACGAATATAATCTGCAAAAGGCGGAAAGGCAAAAACTGATCGATGATATCCTTGAAAAAATATCAAAATCAGGATATGAAAGTCTAACCAAAGAAGAAAAGGAGATTCTTTTTCGCACAAGTAAAAAACCCTGATCCGGATCCTGAATTATCCTTTCATGATTTCCTTCAGATCTTTTGAGCAATTTTTTTTAATATCGCCGTTTAAATACTATAAGTATTTTTATATTTATATTTATTGTCCCGGATGCTTCCCATGGAAGCCTTCAGGGTAACCGGTTCATGAACAAACTGCATTGACTTGACTAAAATCTGGTTTCAGAGAATAATATCATTGATAGCAGAAAAGATCACCTGGCTGATCCATAATACCTTGCTGCTTATTAACTTTCTATTTATCCTGCTTCTATTATTCTCGTACATATCAGTGCATGTCAGTCCCCGGGACGTATGGATACTTCTTTTCTTCGGACTGGCCTATCCTTTTATCCTTATTGCCAATATCCTGTTTATCATTTACTGGGCAATAAAAAGGAAAATGCTTTTTATTTATTCACTTGTCGTAATTATTCTGGGATGGAACCATTTTACAAATACTTTTCAGTTCAGGTTTTCACAGAAACAACCTTTTAATCCATCCAATACCTTTACTTTCTTATCTTATAACGTCCGGTTGTTCAATCTGTACAACTGGATAGACGACCCTTCGGTTAAAAGCAATATTTACGATTTCCTGCTAAGTGAAGACCCGGATATCCTTTGTGTACAGGAATACTTTTACAACAGTGAAGACCCCTGGAACAATACGCGGAGCTTCCAGAGATTGCATGAACGCTACAGTCATATCGAATATTCAAGCTCCAACCAGCGGGACTTCAATTTCGGCATAGCCACATTCAGCAAATATCCTATTGTCGGCAAAGGCAGAATAGAATTTGAAAGCACCAGCAATATCAGTATTTATACCGATATTGCCATTAACCAGGATACCGTTCGGGTGCTGAACAACCACCTGCAATCTGTCCAGTTTACCCAGGATAATATCAATTTTCTGGACAGCCTGGGCAGGCATAAAAACCGAAGGAATATCACCGGTGTAAAGGATATCGCAGACAAGCTTAAAGAAGCCTTTATAAGGCGTTCACGGCAGGTAGATGAAATTGTAGCTGTAATTCAGCAGTCACCTTATCCGGTAATTATTACAGGAGATTTCAATGACACCCCCGTCTCATATACCTATCGCAGACTTCGCAGGCAGAATCTGGAAGATGCTTTTGTCACTTCCGGCAGCGGAATAGGAAACACTTATGTTGCTAAAATTCCCTTGTTCCGTATAGATTATATCTTATACAGCCAGGAGCTGCAATCCTTCTATTTTGACTCTCCGAAAACTATTCTCTCAGATCATTATCCGCTGAAATGTGAATTTTCTTTCAGAAGGCCTGATATTCTGTACGAATGACTTGAAGAACGGCATGATCCGGAATGAATGACTTGAAAAAAGGGCAGGATATACCTGACGAATTAGTGAAATGTGCCTTCCCTTCGGCAGGCCTGAAATTCTGAACTGCTAAATTGAATATGCTTTCAGAAGATATGTTCATGTAATTACCCTTTCGGGGAAGCATGCAGAAAAGGAATATTATCAAGATCTACATTTCCTCCAGTGAGGATTATCCCTGTTTTCTTCCCGCTGAAGAATTCCCGGTTTTCCAGGATAACGGCCAGAGGAACAGCCGAAGAAGGTTCTACAATGATCTTCATTCTTTCCCAGATCAGCCTCATGGCAATTTTAATACTCTCTTCACCGGCAACCATAATATCATCAACATATCTTTTTATTATCTCAAAAGTCAACGGACCCAAAGAGGTAAGAAGACCGTCGGCTATTGTATCAGGCTCAGGGGCAGGCTGTAAAATACCCGTCTTAAAGGAACGGAAGGCATCATCAGCATTTTTTGGTTCAGCACCTATCACCCGGGTTCCGGATGACAGATTGTTGATTGTTATTGCTGTGCCGCTTAATAAACCACCCCCGCCCACCGGCACCATAATTATATCCGGCTTGTCGATCTGTTCCAGCAACTCCCTGGCAACAGTTGCCTGGCCGCATATAACCCGGGGGTTATTGTAGGGATGAATAAAAATGGCGCCTGTCTGCCCGACAATATCATCCAGGGTTTTTTCCCTTGATTCCAGCGTGGGGGCACAAAATGTGATATTTGCACCATAAGATTCAACTGCTGCTTTTTTCACCCGGGATGAGGATTCCGGCATTACAATGTGTGCATCGATACCCCTGTTCCGGGCTGCCAGCGCCAGGGCTGCAGCATGATTACCGGAAGAATGGGTGGCGACTCCCTTTTTTGCATTTCCTTCATCCAGGGAAAAGACAGCATTACTTGCTCCCCGGAATTTGAATGCTCCCGTCTTTTGAAAGTTTTCACATTTGAAAAATATCCTGCTGCCGGTAACAGAGTTTATGGCAGAAGAGGTAAAAACAGGTGTATGGTGCACTACCGAACTGATCCTCACAGAAGCCTCAAGCACCTCTTTCCATTTGGGAATGTTCATATACATCAGTTATTAATACAACATTTTCATGCATCCTTCGAATGCCCTCAGAACTTCAGGACTTTTCTCAGAAAGCGGTCTGTCTGTTCTTTACATAACGATCGAGCCACATATAATACTCCCACAATACATGAAGAACTGATTCTCTTGCCACATAGCCGTGCGATTCATGGGGCAGCATTACAAGTCTGCTCACAACACCGTGCCCGCGAAGTGCATTATAATATCGCTCGCTCTGCATGGGGAAGGTACCTGAATTATTATCATCAGCCCCATGGATAAGAAGTACGGGTGTCCTTACCTGGTGCGCATAGGAAAAAGGAGACATGCGGAAGTATACCTCGGGTGCTTCCCAATAGGTTCTTTCTTCAGCCTGGAAACCAAAAGGGGTCATAGTCCTGTTATAGGCCCCGCTCCTGGCTATTCCGGCAGCAAACAGATCAGAATGTGAAATCAGGTTGGCCGTCATGAAGGCACCATATGAATGGCCGGAAACAGCTATCCTGTCCCGGTCTGCCACTCCCATTTCCACAATCTCGTCAATAGCAGCAGAAGCATTTGCCACAAGCTGTTCCACGAAAGTGTCATTGGGTTCCTCATCACCTTCCCCGACAACCGGGAAACTGGCATTGAACACTGCATATCCCTGTGTTACAAAAAGTACGGCCGATGTGTTTCCCACACGGGTAAAAGTATATGGCGAGCCTGTTACCTGCCCGGCCATATCAGCGCTCCTGAATTCCCTCGGATAGGCCCAAAGTATCGCAGGCAGGGGGCCATCGGTATCCGGGTTGTAACCGGCAGGCAGGAACAGCTCTCCGCTCAGCTGCACGCCATCTTCCCTTTCATAATGTATCATTTGCCGTGAAATTCCCCGTATGCCAGGTTGCGGATCAGGAAAGAAAGTTACCTGGTCCAGTTTGCCCGAAGAAATATTACGGATAAAGTAATTTGGCTGTTCTTCTGCCGATTCGCGTCGGGTAAGCAAGGTTCTGCCCCTGTCATCAAGCAGCCGCACAGGAACTTCGTACCACGGGGATTCCGACCGCCACAGCCTGGTAACAGAATGATCCCTGATCCTGAAATGGTCGACGAAAGGCCGGTTCCCCTCAGGTGAGGCCCCCTGACCGAACAGATATAATGACCTGGCACGCGGGTCGGTTTGAAGCACCGGCAGACCATACTCATTTATTGTAGTTCTGAAATCCCCGGGATCATTATACCTGTCCTCGACAGAATGATCCCAAATAACAGTTTTATCCTGATGAGTCTGGGGATTGAAGAAACTTGTTATCCTTCTCATATCACTTCTCCAGAATTCACTGACCACAGCCATACCATCATTTCCCCAGGTAATACCAGAGTATCTGAGTTCAAGTTTCAGTCCTTCGGCAGGACTGGCATCAAAAGGGGCTGACAGATAAATCAGCTGGTCGCGATAGGGGACATCAACCGCCGGATCTCCTTCATCAAGAGCTTCAATCCAGTACAGGGTGGCAGGAACATCATTCCTCCAGGTGAAGGAACGTGGTCCGGGCAAGGTTGATCCAAAGCCCCGGGGCACCTCCTCCATTAGAGGAATTTCTGCCACCAGCTGCACCAGCTCGCCCTTCCTGTCAAGTATTTCAACATCATAAGGGAAGCGGCTTACAGGTACCAGGTATGAAAAAGGTCTTCTTATTCTCTGAACCATTAAATAAGATCCATCAGGTGACGGGCTGATGTTGCGTATCATGCCCGGTTCTGAGATCATGGCTTTTTCACCGGTTTGAATATTTATCTTCACAATTTGAACTGAGGTATAATATTCAAAAAGTTCCTCATCGTGTATATCTGCAAGAAGATCCTGGAAAGTCCTTGCAGGTGCCTTTGCAGCACCGGTATTCTCCTGGATTACCGGGCCCGGCGGCACGAGGGGCCGCCGGGGGACCTCTCCCCTTTCCGCTGGTACCGCGGTATATATTATTGCCCTGCTGTCGGACAGCCATCTGTAGGCAGTTCCCAGCACATTGCTGATTTCCGGCCCGGTTATCCGGGTGGCCCGGGCTGTAGAAACGTTGGCTACCCATAGCTCTATACCATCCTGGAGTGTTTTCAGAAAAGCTATTTTGCTGCCGTCTGGCGACCAGCTGACATTGTTGATCCTCGAAGGAAAGGGCAGGCCAATGAGTCTTTGTTCGCCGGTACCGTCAATATTCAGAGCGCTTATACCGGTATGGTATCCTGACCTGCTCGGGCCGTTTGTTGCAGGATTAAATCGTATCCCGGCAAGGCGCATCTCTTCGGCTGCAAGTTCATCAATCCCCGGCATTACGGGATTATCAAGTAAAAGCATCTTCCCGGCCTGAGGTTGAATACTGACAGAAGGTGTAGGTGGAGCATCAACTATAGACAATATTTCATCAGGAGGAAGCATGTAACTTGTATGTTCCTGCGAACCAGCATAAAAAAAGCTGATGGTAAGAATAAACAATACCGTGAAAATATGTAAATTACCTTTAGACATAATTATTCGATTTATTTGGGATCTTAAATTTAGTTTTCAGATTATTATCAAGAACGTAAAAAAATGCGATCCGGTTTTTATCAGTGACTAAATAACGAAAAAATAAACATAATAACAAGATAAGTATTTTGCTGCCGGATTTTTGGTTACCAGGAATAATGACCGGCAGGAGGTAAAAAAATAGAAAAATGATCTAATCATCGTACATTTGTAAATTTAAGGCATAAATTTCAAGAAAATAATAAGAACAATGGACACCCGGACAAAAATTATAGAACAGGCATGGGAGAACAGGGAACTGCTATCTAACAGGAAGGTTATTGAAAGCATTGAATCTGTCATTGCCGATTTGGACCGGGGTATAATAAGGGTCGCCGAACCGGTGGAAAATGGATGGCAGGTTAATGAATGGATAAAAAAAGCTGTAATTCTTTATTTTCCGGTCAGGAAAATGGAAGTAACGGAGGCAGGTCCCCTGGAATTTCATGATAAGATGAAGCTGAAAAACGGTTATCGTGAAATTGGCGTGAGGGTTGTGCCTCATGCAATTGCACGCTATGGCGCCTACCTGGCCAGAGGAGTGGTAATGATGCCCTCATATGTCAATATAGGTGCATGGGTGGGTGAAAATACCATGGTGGATACATGGGCTACCGTAGGGTCATGCGCACAGATAGGTAAGAATGTTCATCTGAGCGGAGGCGTCGGTATAGGCGGTGTGCTTGAACCCGTGCAGGCTGCACCGGTAATTGTAGAGGATAACTGCTTTATCGGTTCACGCTGCATTGTTGTAGAAGGTGTAAGGGTGGAACGGGAGGCAGTTCTCGGAGCTGGTGTTGTGCTTACAATGTCGACCAGGATAATTGATGTAACGGGAAGCGATCCCGTTGAGATGCGGGGACTGGTAACTGCAGGATCGGTTGTGATCCCCGGCACTTTTGCTAAGAAATTTCCCGCAGGTGAATTTCAGGTACCCTGTGCCCTGATCATAGGGAAAAGAAAAAAATCAACCGATATGAAAACCTCACTAAATGATGCATTAAGGGAATATGACGTGTCCGTATAATTGCATGAGAAATATTAAAAGTTTGGGGCACAGTGCCGGGATGGTAACAGAATAATGAATTAAGAAATATCAGGTAAATCTTGTTCAGGTTTAATAAATATAGTTTTGATGAGGATTGGGTTTGATGCCAAACGGGCTTTCAATAACACAAGCGGTTTGGGCAATTATAGCCGCAATACTATTAAATTGCTTGCAGACCGCTATCCCGAAAATCAGTACCTGCTTTATACTCCGGGTATTAATGGCAACCTTGATTTCATCCTTCCCAAAGGAAGCAGCATTAAAACGCCCGGATCAGCAATAGGAAAATATTTAGGGCCTCTTTGGCGCTCCGTTGCCCTTTCCGGAAGACTCAGGAGAGACAATATTGATTTGTATCACGGTCTGAGTCACGATCTCCCTGTCGGGATCAAAAATTTAAAGTTCAAGAAAGTTGTAACTATCCATGATATGATAGCTTACCGTCATCCGGAAATGTTTTCCCCTGTCAACAGGTTCATCTATCAGCACAAGATAGCCCACAGCTGCAGGGCCGCCGATATGATAATCGCAATAAGCCGGAGTACTAAACAGGATATCATGGAATTTCTTGATGTCGATCCTTCCATAATCAGGGTTGTTTACCAGACATGCGATCCATTGTTCTTTAAAACAGCGGGTACGAGTGCCCGGCACCGGGTAAGGGAAAAGTTTAGTTTGCCCCGGAATTTCCTGCTTTCAGTGGGAACGATCGAACCCAGGAAAAACCTTGTTTCTGTTATTAAAGCAATGCATCTGGGTAAGATTGACATGCCCCTTGTTGTTGTTGGCAAGAAAACATCCTTCACAAAAACTATTTACGAAAACATAGCATCTTTTGGAGTAAGACATGTCCATTTTCTCGAAAATATATCTACAGAAGACCTTGCGGTAATATACCGGCTGGCTGCAGCATTTGTTTATCCTTCTCTTTATGAAGGATTCGGAATTCCAATACTGGAAGCATTGTGTTCAGGTACTCCTGTTATCACAAGTACAGGAAGCTGTTTTGGAGAAACCGGCGGGCCCGGCAGCCTTTACGTTAGCCCGCTCGAAATCGAAGAGATTGCAGCTGCCATTAAAATGGTTCTGACAGACCATGAGCTTCGTCAAAAAATGGTTGACAGCGGTCTGGACTTCGCTCAGAATTTCAGGCACGGCCTGATAGCCGAAAAAATGATGGATGTATATAATATGACATTAAATTCAAAAACTTAAAAAATGGACAATGACCTGATAAATGCCCTGGAAACCCTGAGGCAGGGAGGAACAATCCTGTATCCCACAGATACCATCTGGGGGATTGGATGTGATGCCACAAATGATGAGGCTGTTAGAAAAGTATTTGAAATCAAGAGCCGGGAAGATACCAGGCAAATGCTGATCCTTCTGGACAAGGCGGCCAATATAAGCAGATATGTTGATAATGTGCCGGATATAGCATTTACCTTCATCGAATCGGCTGAAAAGCCCCTGAGCATAATTTTTCAGAACGCAAAAAATCTTGCTCCATCTCTTATAGGAGAAGATAATACGATAGGGATCAGGATAGTAAGGGATGAATTCTGCAGGGAGCTGATCCGGGAACTGGACAAGCCGGTAGTATCGACTTCTGCGAATATCAGCGGGAAGCCCCCTCCGGTAAATTTCGCTGCTGTGGGCCCGGAAATTAAGGATGCTGTTGACTACATAGTAAAACAAAGGCAGGATGACAGGAATATAGCAACTCCTTCCGATATAATTAAATTTACCCCGGAAGGGGAAATTGTCAAGATCCGGTAGATCCTTTCTGCTAAAGATATATATCAAATAATCCGTCGGGCACAGAAACGTCAATGACACGGTTCCTGTAGTCGATGTTGCGGACAATATCTTCATGAAAAGGAATAAGGACTTCCTCACCGTTCCATTCAACCACCATAATAATATTCTCGGTATGCTCTAACACCTGGAGTAAAATTCCGGTGCCGTCATGTTGCTCATCATTGACCCGGAAACCTTCCAGTTCCTTGTAATCGATAATTTCATCTTCGACTCCTACTTTGTCTTTATGCAAAAAAACCCTGCAGTTGATAAATTCTGAAGCCTGCTGCGAAGTGTCCACTTCATCGAGCTGCACAATTGCAGTGTCATCTGAAAGGAAGCGGAACTGCTTTATAAAAAAAGGAACCGGTATCCCGTCTATTTCAACGAATACCGGTTCATTTTGTTCAGGATCAGCCACAGGAAGGGTGTCAACCCTCATGACCAGCTGGCCGTCAATTCCGTGAGTTTTCAGAAATAAGCCGAACATTGTCAGATCCTCAGCATATTCCATATCAGGCTGTTTTTAAAACACCGATCCTGGTCAGTCTGTCAGGAATCTTTTGATGAGTCCTCAGGTTTCTCTTCCGGCTCTTTGCCTGAAGCCTTCGCTGAAGGAGTTTCTTCAGGTTTCTCTTCCG
>SLGC01000233.1 GCA_007123885.1 Bacteroidales bacterium
GATGCCCTGATGAGCCTGATGATTAACACTATTAATTCCGAAACTGAAACACTAATTAAAAATAATGTCCGTTTATTGGTTATCGGAGATCTGCAAAGTCTCCCAACCTATATAGTTGAAAAACTCAATGAGGTGATAAAGCTGACAAGCAGCAACAAAGGACTGACACTGGTGATAGCATTAAGTTACGGAGCAAGATGGGAAATTGCAGATGCTGCCCGGAAAATTGCTGAAGATGTTATTTCGGGTAGAATTGGCGCAGAGGGTATAGATGAAAAACTTTTTTCAGAATACCTGCTTACAAAAGAAATTCCAGATCCTGAATTGCTTATAAGAACAAGCGGCGAATACAGGGTAAGCAATTTCCTGCTCTGGCAGATCGCATATACGGAAATGTATTTTTCCCCGGCATTATGGCCGGATTTCAGAAAGGAACATCTATATACAGCCATAATTGATTATCAGCGAAGGGAAAGACGTTTCGGAAAGACAAGCGAACAATTAAAACTGTGATTAACAAAAGATTATGCTGAACAAAATAACAATATCTTTTTTTGGTCTTTTTATTGTATTACTGGCCGGTATACCTGCTGCCCTGGCGCAGACAAATCCGGATATGCCGCCGGTAATGGATTATTCCAGGCCAGGAGAATATGTGATAAGGGATCTTAACATCACAGGTGTTGAATATATCGAACCGGTTATAATAATGAATATGGCCGGCCTTGAGCCTGGAAGAAGAATTACCGTTCCCGGTGATGATATAACCAACGCCATGGTAAAACTATGGGAGCAGGGGCTGTTTTCTAATGTCAGGATCTGGGAAACCAGGATCGAAGGCAATATGATCGATCTTGAAATACAGCTTCAGGAGCAGCCCAGACTGTCGGTTTTGAATATCGAGGGACTCAGACGGTCTGAACTGCGTGATATAGAAGACAAGCTGAGATTAAGAAGCGGTACTACCATTACGGAGAACACCATCAGGAACAGCAGGGATATAATTACCAACCATTTTATTGAAAAAGGCTTTTTCAATACCAGCGTCGATATCCTCAAGGAAGAGGATCCTGCCCTGCCCAACAGGGTAAGGCTGAATATTATTGTTAACAAGAATGACAGGGTCCGCATTTCCGATATATCGTTCAGGGGCAATGAAAATTTTACTGACAGGCGCCTGCAGCGGGTAATGAAAAATACCAGGGAGAGAAGCCTGAGGAATATTTTCAAATCATCAAAATATGTAGGTGATGATTACCGCGAGGATAAGGAAAGCCTGATTATGTTCTATAATGAGAACGGATTCCGCGATGCGGAAATAGTCTGGGATACATTATACCATACGGATGAAGACCGCATAGCCATCGCCATTGAGATTGATGAGGGAAGCCAGTATTTCTTCAGGGATATCACATGGGTTGGCAACACCAAATATCCTTCTGAATTCCTCTCCCATGTCCTGAACTTAGAAAGGGGTGAAGTCTATGATCCCGTAAAGCTTGAAAGAAGGCTCAGGGCGGATGATGATGCAGTCAGCGCCCTTTATCTTGATGATGGTTACCTGTTTTTCAGTGTCAACCCTGTTGAAATGAGCGTTGATAATGATTCCATCGACCTGGAGATGAGGATACATGAGGGAGATCAGGCAAGAATAAACCGGATATATATTACAGGAAATACAAAAACAAATGAGAGGGTCATCAGAAGGGAGCTGAGAACAAAACCAGGTCAGCTATTCAGCAGGCAGAACCTGATCCGGTCCCAGAGGGAGCTGGCAAACCTTGGGCACTTCGATCCTGAAAGACTTATGGTCAATCCCCTGCCAAATCCTGCTGACGGAACTGTGGATATTGAATATGTTGTAGAAGAACGTGCAAGTGACCAGCTTGAAATTTCAGGCGGCTGGGGAGCAGGCATGCTTATTGGCACACTGGGTGTGCGGTTTTCAAATTTTTCCACAAGGAACATCCTCAACAGGGATGCATGGAGGCCCCTGCCATCTGGTGACGGGCAGACCCTGAGTATCAGGGCCCAGTCAAACGGCAGCTATTACCAGGCATACAATCTTTCATTCATTGAGCCATACCTTGGCGGGACAAGGCCCAATTCACTTTCAGTCTCCGTCTTTCATACAATCCAGACCAACAGGTATAACAGGAATGTACAGGACTGGTCGTCATTGAGGATATCCGGTGCATCGATGGGACTAGGGCGCAGGCTGAACTGGCCCGATGATTTCTTTACCCTTTACAATGAGGTGAGCTATCAGCACTATAACCTTGACGACTGGTTTGGTCAGTTTATGTTCCAGGATGGCCAGGCCAATAATCTGAGCATCAGAACCAGCTTTGGAAGGAATTCGGTCGACCAGCCTATTTATCCCAGAAGAGGTAATTCATTCAACCTCACACTTCAGGCAACACCTCCATACTCACTTCTCAGCGGCCGCGATTTTTCCGGTCTGCCTCCTCAGGAGAGATACAGATGGATAGAGTACCACAAGTGGACTTTCAAGAGTGACTGGTACACTGCACTGGCTGGGAACCTTGTACTGAGTACTTCGGCCCAGTTTGGTATTCTGGGTCATTACAACAGGGATATTGGTCCCTCGCCTTTTGAAAGCTTTGACCTTGGCGGCGATGGTATGTCAGGATACAACCTTTACGGAAGGGAGACGATCGGTCTGAGGGGATATGAAAACGGATCGCTGACACCGATTGTAAACGGTAACAAGTCAGGTAATTTATACAACAAGTTTACAATGGAGCTGAGATATCCTGTTTCCACCAACCCGAATGCATTTATCTATCCCCTGGTTTTTGTAGAGGCAGGTAATGCATGGCACAGCTTCGATGATTTCAACCCGTTTGCCATAAAAAGGTCGGCAGGTATAGGTCTGAGGGCATTTCTGCCAATGTTCGGATTGCTGGGAATCGACTGGGCATATGGATTTGATGATATACCCGGTCGTCCGGGAGCCAACAGGGGCCAGTTCCATTTTGTTCTTGGCCAGCAATTTTAACAACTGCCAATAAGTAATTTTAACAGCTGTCAATAAATAAAAAGACAATAAATACGTTTAACATAGCATTAATTTTGAGCCACAGATCATACAAATACAATGAACAATAACAACAAAATCAGGAATAACGGGCTTATGGTGGACAGGCCGTCAGGAGTTGCCAGATACCGTGCGGTAATTATCACAGCCCTGATCTTTGCCATCCTTATTGCTGCTTCGGTGAAAACCGGGTTTTCACAGCGTTTTGCCTTTGTAGATTCGGAATATATACTGAGTAACATTCCCGAGTATCTTGCAGCCCAGGATCAACTTGAAAAACTTGCAGATGAATGGCAGAAGGAAATTGAATCCGAGTATCAGGAAGTAGAATCCCTTTACCGCAGCTATCAGCAGGACAGGGTATTGATGAGCGAAGAGATGCAAAGAAAAAGGGAAGAGGAAATAGTTAACCGGGAAGCGGAGGCAGCTGCCCTTCAAAGAAAATATTTCGGCCCAGGCGGGGAGCTTTTCAAAAACCAGGAAGAGCTCATCAGGCCCATACAGGACCGTGTATACAATGCGGTTGAAGCGCTGGCCGATGACGGGAATTATGCAGTTATATTTGATACTGCCGATTCTCCTACCCTGCTCTACACAAATCCCCGGCACGATCTTAGTGATGATGTGCTAAAAAGGCTGGGGTACAGAAACTGACCCCTTTACAGGACCAATGAACGAACAAAAACCAATTCAATTAATCAATTATCTCGAAAATGAAAAATGTAGCAAAATTACTTTTTATCTCTGCTCTTCTTGTCGCAGGTTCTGTTGTTACGGCACAGGATCTTAAATTCGGACATATCAATTCCTCGCGCCTCGTTACAATGATGCCTGAATTTGAGGAAGCACAAAAAAAGCTTGAGGCTGAAATCCAAGAGCTCAGTGAAACTCTTGAAGCACTGCAGGCTGAATATCAGAGTAAACTGCAGGACTTTATTGAGAAGCAGGAAGCACTTAGCAACACCGTGAGGCAGCTGCGTGAGCGGGAACTAAGGGAGCTGCAGAACAGGATACAGGAATTCCAGATGGGCGCTCAGGAAGATATTCAGATAAGAGAAAGACAACTGATGCAACCCATACATGAAAAAATAGAGAGATCCATTACGGAGGTAGCGAGAGAACGGGGATATATTTATGTCTTCGATCTGGATGCCGGGGGTTTATTGTATTTTAGTGATCAAAGCGAAGATGTTCTTCCTTTCGTAAGAGAAAATATGGGAATTTAATGTTTCTTCTGTAACAGATATAAGAAAAACCACCTGCATTTGTCGCATGGTGGTTTTTTCTGTTACAAATCAGGTCATGTAAAACACAGATAACTATGAACACCCGTCAACCTTCATACAAGATAGCATGAACTAACTCTATGATACGGAAAAACAGAAGCAAGTCCAGCCCGGTAGGCATCTTTGATTCGGGAGCAGGCGGCCTGACGGTGGCCTCTGCAGTAAAACAGCTGCTTCCACATGAATCAATAATATATTTCGGCGATACCGCCCATCTTCCCTACGGCGATAAGTCGGCAGAAGCAATCCTTCATTACAGCAGGAAAATAACCGATTTCCTGCTGGGACACGGATGCAAGATCATTCTTGCTGCCTGCAATACAGTGTCAGCTACAGTATGGGACAATCTTAACAGGTATATATCGGGTAAGGCCATCCCTGTCAATGTAATTGATCCGGTTGTGGAAAATGTTGTCAGGCTCTATCCCGGTTCTTTCATCAGCATTATTGGTACCAAAAATACCGTCAATTCCCTCGCATACCCTGAAAAAATAAAAAAACTGTCACCGGGCGCAAAAGTATCTTCCCTCGCAACCCCCCTCCTGGTCCCAATGATCGAGGAAGGTTTTATAAATGACGATATCAGCAGTGCAATCATCAATGCCTATCTTTCTGACCCAAAACTGAAGGGCACGGAAACCCTGATCCTTGGTTGCACTCATTATCCCATAATCAGGGATCAGATTATCGATTATTATGAAAACAAGGTAGAGGTGATAGATTCGGCAATGATAGTTGCCACCCGTCTTAAGGAGATCCTTGAGTCGAACGATATGCTAAATGAATCATCATATGTCACTGACAGATTTTGTGTGTCCGACCATACGGAATATTTTGGAAAGATCGCAGCCATGTTTTTCCATGATCAGATCCGGGTTGAAAAGATAGATCTGTGGAGATGACCGGTCGCAGTCCGAAATTATAAAAAATGGTTCCCGCCAGGAAGGAACCGGCATGATTTAAATCATGGATATCACAATTACCTGAAAATGTTGGCGTTTATATCTTAAAGAAACACTGTGTCATGATAAAATAAGATATATCATAATTGTTTATTCAGGAAATTGGTAATTTTACATGGTGTTTTTAAACATTTATTCTACAAACATTTAGCATTTGTTTTTCCTGTATTAAATTTTATCTTTCCACGAAAAATTACCATTCATTTCTAATGTTCGCAAAAAATGAGTACAACGACCAAAGTCAGGGAAAGGGATTCGGCTGTAATCAAATTCGCAGGTGATTCAGGTGATGGAATGCAGCTTGCCGGCACCATCTTTTCAGATGCATCGGCAGTGCTGGGTAATGACCTTTTTACTTTTCCCGATTATCCGGC
>SLGC01000370.1 GCA_007123885.1 Bacteroidales bacterium
CTCCACAGATAACCGAAACACTCGAAATCGTCGAGGATGACGTGGAAATTGATCACGATATTTTTATAGAAGACGTTGAAGCCAGGGCGGACACTCGCATAGAGTTTTCACAGATAGTCGTGGAAGAGGAAGAAGAGGCTGAAGAAGCCGAGATCTTCTTTATAGTTGAAGATATGCCTGATTTTCAGGGTGGCGGACAGGATGCATTCCGGCAATATATTGTGGAAAACCTTCGTTATCCGCAGATTGCTGCTGAAAATGGAATACAGGGAAGGGTTTTTGTGCAGTTTGTTGTAAATGAAGATGGAACAGTTTCTGATGCCACAGTTGTCAGAGGTGTTGATCCATCACTAGACAGGGAGGCAATAAGGGTTGTTATGTCCTCACCAAGGTGGACCCCGGGAAGGCAAAGGGGCCAGCCGGTGCGTGTTGCATTTACATTTCCCATTAACTTTGTGCTGCAGTAAACTGTTAACCTTAAAATATAACACAAAACCCTGATCTGCTCAGGGTTTGTGTTTTTAACTGTTTAAGGTCCGCAAAACTCCTGTCCCTTTCTATATCAGACCTTCTTGCAGCATATATTCGGCAATCTGAACCGTATTGGTTGCGGCACCCTTACGCAGGTTATCCGCCACGATCCACATATTCAAGGCATTCTCCGTTGAATAGTCCCTTCTGATACGTCCAACGAACACCTCGTCGCGACCCTCACTCATAGCCGGCATAGGATACTGGTTTGCCTGAGGGTTGTCATGCACAATTATGCCGGGTGTTTTGCCGAGAAGATCAATTACTGTCTGGATGTCAAAATCCATTCTGAATTCAATATTTACTGATTCTGAGTGTCCTCCGGCAACAGGAACTCTCACCGCAGTAGCAGATACAGCAACAGAATCATCTGAGAGAATCTTCCTTGTCTCATTAACCAGCTTCATCTCTTCCTTTGTATATCCGTTAGGAGTAAACACATCGCACTGGGGGATACAGTTCTTGTCAATAACATAATTGTATGCCTTTTCTCCTGATATGCCCATTCTTTCGTCCTCAAGCTGCCTGACGGCTTTAATTCCGGTCCCGGTAACCGACTGGTAAGTAGATACTATAACCCTTTTAATCCCATATTCCCGGTGCAGGGGATCCAGTACAAGCACCATCTGTATGGTCGAGCAATTGGGATTTGCTATCAGCCTGTGGCCACGTTTAATGACATGACCGTTAACTTCCGGAACAACAAGAGGTATATCAGGATCCATACGCCATGCAGAACTATTGTCAATAACTACGGTTCCGGATTCAGTAAATTTTTTGGCCCATTTCAATGAGGTTTCCCCTCCGGCTGAAAACAGGGCAATATCAGGCTTAAGAGCAATCGCATCTTCAAGAGTGACAACTACCGCCTTCCGGCCGGCATATTCAATTGTTTTTCCGGCAGACCGGGCCGAAGCAACTGGAATTAATCTTTCAACCGGAAAATTCCGTTCTTCAAGTACTTTTAACATAACACCGCCTACCAGTCCGGTAGCGCCAACAACAGCAACTTGCATAACTGACTTTTCTTTTTTAAATTGATATTTATTTTAGATATTATTTCTGAAACCTTGTAAAAATATACTATCTCAAGTAAAATTCCTCAAACCATATTGAAAATAACAACAGCTTTTGAAATCTTTAACAAAATACAACAGTTTGTTATATTTTAAACAATTTTTAATTTGCAAATTACTGGTGATCCTTTTTGTTAGCCCGGCCGGACCGGCAACTTCCCAGGCATCGTCCCGGGACAAAATCACCGGTATGACATATATTGATAATGGTGCAACAACAGCCGCGCCTTTTGATATAGTCATAAATGAAATAATGGTGAATCCGTCTCCCCCGGCAGGACTGCCCGAAGCAGAGTACATTGAATTGTTCAACCGCTCGGCAAGGGCCGCTAACCTGGAAAACTGGACTCTTACCATAGGAACTGGATCCCGCTTGCTTCCCGGCAGCGTGACAATCGGACCCGGAGATTTTCTTCTGATCACTAATGAAAAATATCAACCCCTGCTGGAACCTTATGGCGATGTACTGGGAGTTCCTGCACTTCCTGTGCTGGCGAAAAGGGAAGGAACGATAATACTCAGAGATGCGGTGGCAAATGTTATTTCAATGGTGAATTATTCTGACCGGTGGTATGGAGGCTCCCGCAAGTCTGAAGGCGGCTGGTCCCTCGAGCAAATTGATCCCTTCAATCCATGCGGAGGCTATACTAACTGGAAAGCCTCAACAGATTCCCGGGGAGGCACACCCGGAGCCCCCAATTCGGTTGCAGCCATCAATCCAGATAACATACCTCCTGAGGCAGTCAGGATCACGATGCTATCGGAAAGCAATATAAGACTCCATTTCAGCAAGCCAATGCATCCCTTATCAGACTGGTCTGCTACAGGCTATTATGCTGAAGGTGCAGGTAACCCGCTTTATGCCATTCCGGTAATACCTTTTTATGAAGCGGTCGATTTATTCTTTGGCAGCATTTTTATGGAAAACACCATTTATAACCTGAAAACTTCCGCAGCTTTATATGATTGTGCAGGTAACCTGCTAAAACACGGTAAGAAGTTAAAATTTGCCATTCCTGAATTTCCTGTTAAAAATGACATAATCATCAACGAGATTCTTTTCAATCCCTTTCCCGGGGGAACTAATTTCATCGAGCTGGTAAATATCTCAGGCAAAACATTGGATCTTAAACAGATGATGGTTTCAGGAATGAGACATGGACAGCAACAGGCACCATGGCCGGTAGTCCCGGAAGGCTATCTGTTTTTTCCGGGAGAATATCTGGTGCTGACAACAGCACCTGATATTGTGATGGATCATTATTACACTCCCGCTCCGGAATCATTTCTGGAAACTGAAAGAATGCCTTCCATGAATATCGATGAGGGCAGAATTATTTTTGAAGATCTTCAGGGAAATATACTCGAAGATGTAAGTTATTCTTCTGATATGCATTCGCCGCTTCTGACCGGCAAAAAAGGAGTATCACTTGAGAGACTGGGTTATGTACTTCCTTCATACCGTCCTGACAGCTGGTTTAGTGCTGCTGAGGCAAGCGGGTTTGCAACTCCGGGATACAGGAACTCACAATCATCCCCATCAATCTCCCGGATATCTAATTTCCTTTCGGTTGAACCGAAGATATTCGCTCCCGATAACAGCGGGTATGATGATGAAGTGTATATAAATTACGCTCTTGATAAACCGGGATACGCGGGAAATATAAATATTTTTGATGCACGGGGAAGACTTGTCAGAAGACTGGTCAGAAATGAACTTCTTGGCACCACGGGGCATTATCCCTGGAATGGCCGGGACGAATCCGGCCGTGTGCCGGATATCGGCATATACATCATATTAATGGAAATTTTCCATCCCGACGGCGATGTAACAACTTCCCGGGAATCGGTTGTGCTTGCCGGAAGATCAAATTAGTGCCCGGTCTGCAGCAGATAAAGAAGCTCTTTCATTACCAGCGTCATACTGGGTTCAGCCTGTTCGGCAGCCATCTTAACATCCTCAAGCGTCACTTTTACAATTCTTCCCGGCACACCAAGATCGGTAATGATGGAAACCGCAAAGCACCTGATATCCATCTGCCTGGCCACGATAACTTCAGGAATGGTCGACATTCCAACAGTATCCCCTCCGATTATCCTTACATATCCGTATTCCTTCGGTGTTTCAAGGGTCGGACCGGTAACACCTGCATAACATCCCTGATGCGCCCGGATATTATGCTTTCGTGCTATGGAGAGGGCATGAGTGATCATTTCATGATCATAGGGTTCACTCATATCAGGAAAACGGGGTCCGAATTCTTCATGATTTTTTCCGATAAGCGGATTGGGCAACAGGTTAATATGGTCATTCAGCACCATAAGGTCGCCTATCTCATATTCCGGATTAACACCCCCGCTGGCATTTGAAACAAGTAAATAACGGATCCCAAGATATTTCATGACCCTTACGGGGAATGTTACCTCTTCCATGGTATACCCCTCATAATAATGGAAACGTCCCTGCATGGCAACGATTCTCTTTCCCGAAAGATTCCCGAAGATAAGTCTCCCCTTATGCCCCTCAACGGTAGATAGGGGGAAATTGGGGATATTTTCATAATCAAGCTGGTAAACAATATCGATCTCACTGACAAGTCCCCCCAGACCGGTTCCCAGAATTATCCCGGCCTCGGGCTGAAAGGAGGTCTTATCTTGAAGATAAGATGTGGTCTCTTTTATTTTTTCTAACATAGTTCAATATTTGCTGATTAAATTTGTTATCTTTCTCTATAAACCTGATCCAAAGGGGAATAAAGAACATCCTTGCTTTAATTTCATTGGGAATTCCGGTTATCGCACTGAACCTGACAGCATCTTTTTCAGTGGTTATTATCACCTTCTGTTTTTTTTCAATGCTGTTGAACACTTTTTCGATCTTCTTGATATCCTTTGCGGTAAAATTATGATGATCGGGAAAATCCAGCTGCTCGACCGACTGGAAATTTTCCAGCAGGTGACTTTTAAGTATGCCGGGTGTTGCAATTCCGGTAACCATTAAAACCTTTAAGAGTTTTTTACTTTTAGGGAACGGCCTGCTGTTCTTGAAAACAGGAACCGGCTCACCATATTCCTGGGTTGTAAAATAAAGCGATTGCCAGGGAAAAAGACCAAGATCCTTTGTAATTACACGCCGATCAATAGGTGAAATATCAGGAGGGCATTTGGTAACTAAAATAATAACAGCTCTTGTTATTGCCGATGCCCTTTCACGCAAACTTCCCGCAGGAAGCAACCTGTCGGACTTTAAAGGCCTGTTATGATCGATAAGGAGAATTGATATCCCGGGCCTGACCCATCTGTGCTGAAAAGCATCATCAAGAACAATTGCCTGGATTTCATTGTTCTGCGCCAGTATTTTATCAATTCCTTTAACTCTGCTTTCGGAAACAGCAACTTCAACAGAAGGGAACTTTTTCTTTATCTGCAAAGGCTCATCACCTGTATTCTCAGGAAGCGAAGAGGGGGATACAATAATGAAGCCGGATGATCTCCTTTTATATCCCCGGCTTAATACGGCAATTTTAAACTCATCTTTCAGCAGGGAAATAATATATTCCACATGAGGAGTTTTTCCTGTTCCGCCCACTGTAATATTCCCGACCGATATTACAGGAAGCCCAAATTCACGGGAGGCCAAAATCCCTGTATCAAATAA
The DNA here is from genome assembly GCA_007123885.1 of Bacteroidales bacterium. Lineage (GTDB taxonomy): Bacteria > Bacteroidota > Bacteroidia > Bacteroidales > PUMT01 > PXAP01. Next base: position 5,266 of record SLGC01000370.1, read on the forward strand.
AAGGTTCCGGAAACTGACCACAATCCCGTATAAAAAAGACAATGGTAAAAGCAGTATGGTTAACAGGGTGTTATTTTTCTTCATTTCCTCTTAATATACCCGGATATCAAAAGGCATCCTGGCATGCACTCCCTGATTTTCAAGTATGGACTGCAATAATTCGAAATGGCGTGACGCCTCATTATGCCGGCTGCCCAAAAGTCTCATGCGGACATCAAAACTAAATGCCCTGAGAAGTTCTTCGAAAGGATCCCTGATCCGGGGAAGCGAAACTATCCTGTAAACATCCAGACCGGCTTCTTCGGCAGCAATTTCAATTGCACGCTTCAATCCGCCGAATTCATCAACCAATCCGAGTTCCATGGCATCAGCTCCGCTCCAGACGCGGCCCTGTCCAATCTCATCGACCTCCGGGGCTTCAATATTCCTTCCTTCTGCCACACGATTGATGAAGGTTTCATATATATCTTCCACTCCCTGTTGGAGTATACGTCGTTCAGCCGGTGTCATCTGACGAAACGGACTTCCTATATCGGCAAATTCATTGGTCTTTACAACATCTACAGTGATGCCAAGTTTGTCATTGAGGAATTCACTTGCATCGATCAAAATTCCGAAAACGCCTATTGAGCCGGTAATTGTCTGGGGACTGGCTACAATTTTTGTAGCAGGGGCAGCAATATAATAACCGCCCGAGGCTGCAACATCTCCCATGGAAACGATAACGGGCTTTTCCCTCGAAGCAAGATCTACCTCCCGCCAGATCACCTCCGAGGCCAAAGCACTTCCTCCCGGTGAGTTGACCCTGAAAACTATCGCCTTAATGGAAGTATCCCTTCTTGCCTCCCGTAAAGCACGCGATATCTGGCCGGAACCAATGGAAAGATCCCTTCCTTCACCAGGGCCGATGGTACCCTCGGCATATACTACCGCAATTTTTTCACGCGGCATCCGCCTGCCCTCCCGGGGTGCAGGAACCCTGCTGTAACGGTGAAGATTAACAGCCCGCAGGTCATCCTCTTCGTCTGTATCGGTCAGCTCTTTCAGCCTTCCTATAATCTCATCCCTGTATGCCAATACATCCACAATACCGTTCTCAAGTGCTGCCCTGTCACTGCGTACCAGCAACTCCTCAGAGATCCTGTCGAGACGTCCGGCTTCCAATTCACGGTTACCTCCTACCTCTTCCCGCATAACCTGCCAGATAGATCCCAGGTAAGCCGACACCTGTTCCCTGTTCTCATCACTCATTTCCTCCTCTGTGAAAGGTTCAACTGCCGATTTGAATTCCCCGTGCCTGAGTATTTCCGGCTCAACTCCAAGCTTTTCAAGAGTTCCCTTAAAAAACATTACCTGCGACTGTAATCCGGTCCATTGTACAATACCATTAGGAGTCAGATAAATGGTATCTGCTACAGACGCAAGGTAATACGCAGCCTGTGTATAACTGTCGCCTGCTGCAATAATAAATTTACCTGATTCCCTGAAATCTTCGAGTGCTGCCCTGATCTCGCCGAGTGTAGAAATGCCGGCTTGCGGCATGGTGACCTCCAGAAAAATACCATCTATATTATCATCCTTTTTTGCTTTTTCAATATTATCGAGAATTTCATTAAGGCCGAGCCTCCTAACAGGGCGCATGGTAAACCAGTCAAAATCTTCGAAAGGATTTCTTGTTGCCCTGTCAACTATTGGCTGATCAAGCTCCAGGTGGAGTATAGTATTCGGACGTATTTCAACATCCCTGTCAGCCATAGAAATCATGGCACCGATAATACCCGCCATTATCAGAAATATCAGAAAAAATCCAATAATTACGCCAAGTACGGAGGCGAGTAAAAACTTAAAAAAACTTTTCATATGCTTTATATTTTAGTTATAAATGGTACTTCATGAAAAATCCTGCAAAAAACAGGAACCTTCTGCATATCCAGGAACCGATATCTTGCTTTACTTCTCCTTCCCCTACAAGGCAAAATATATAAAATTATAATAAATTTCAATAGAGGACATCAATATGGCACCATTAAATAAGGACCGGTATAACATGCAGCTGCTTGTCATCAGGTTACACTTCATATGACTTCCTGTTTTTTACAGGAGACATGATGAAATAATAATTAAAAAAAGCAACTGCAATATCCCCTGTTTTAATTTTATCTTTGTTAACCTGAATACTGCAGGTGAATTTAATTCCTGGATTCAATAACTTGCAATTAATTAAATCCGATGAGCAAAGTACATCTTCTTCTTGGAGGAAACACGGGGGACCGTCTAATGTATCTGGAAAAGGCCAGGAAACAGATCTCTCTCCATATAGGAAAAATCCAAACAACCTCGTCGGTCTATGAAACCGAACCATGGGGATTCAGTGCCGAGATCCCGTTTCTTAACCAGGTAGCCATATCCGAAACCATCCTTGAACCACAACAGGTAATGCAGAAAATTCTGGGTATAGAAAAAGATCTGGGCAGGATCAGAAAACAAGGACGTTATTCATCCCGGCGAATAGATATTGACATCTTGTTTTACGATGACATGATAATAAATGAAAAGGACCTTGTTATCCCCCATCCCATGCTGCACAAAAGACGTTTTGCCCTTGAGCCGCTTGCCGAGATTGAGCCGGAGCTTGTACACCCGGTGCTGAAGAAAACAATTTCAGATCTTTATAAAGAATGCAGCGATAATTCCGAGGTAAGGAAAATGCATTGAGCGCACTTCAGGTTTTTGAGCCGAAAGCAAGATCGCCGGCATCCCCAAGACCGGGAACTATAAATCCTTTAACGGTAAGTTCATCATCTACAGCGCCGGCCCATATTGTTATATTACGGTGCGGGAGATGCTTTTTCAGATAAGCTACCCCTTCCCTGGCTGCAATTACCGACACTATATGTGTATGTGCGGGTGCTCCTTTTGAGAGCAGGGACTTGTATGCAAGCACGATCGAGGCTCCGGATGCAAGCATGGGATCACTTAGTATCAGGATTTTCCCCTCAAGTTTCGGAGAGGACATGTGCTCGAATTTTATGTCAAAAGTCCCATCCTGATGATATTTTCTGTAAGAGGTAATAAAGGCGTTTCCTGCCTGATCGAAATAGTTGAGAAAGCCCTGGTGGAAAGGAAGTCCGGCTCTCATTATAGTGGCCAGGACCGGCATATCCTCGGGGAGATTCATACATGCAATTCCAAGAGGAGTTTGTATTTCCTTTTTCTTATAATTGAACTGTTTGCTGATCTCGTATGCAAAAATTTCCCCAATACGCTCCAGGTTCCTGCGGAACCTCATCCTGTCACGCTGTATGTTATCATCGCGTACTTCAGCGATGAACTGGCTCAGAATAGAGTTATTTTTTCCAAGGTCGATCATAACATTCAGTGTTATAATTGTTAAAGATAGCTTATTTTTAGGGGAATACAAACATTGCAGCAACTTGTCATTGTAAAAATCATGAAGCGGTAGTTCCCGGATCATAGACAGTTATACCCTCCGGTCTTTGCCTGTCTTGACTACCGCACCTTTCGGGCTTAGCCCTTCTGAGACCTCACCGCCTCTTAAGCAAATAAGCCTTCCGGAAGCTCCGCAGGGCATTACGCGGATAAAGGATGAATGCTTTTAAGTTAAGCTATAGCAGACCTTCATCGGCAAAGCTGAAATATTCCCTGTCTGCAATGATTATGTGATCCAGAACCTTTACATCCATAAGTTTGGCGGCTTCTGACATTTTTTTGGTTATGTCCATATCCGACCTGCTTGGCTTAAGATTTCCCGAAGGATGGTTGTGAAAAAGTACCATCGAAGATGCAGAATGGAGAATGGCATTTTTTAGTATCATCCTGATATCGGTGACTGTCCCCGAAATGCCTCCCTGGCTTGTGCGCAAAACTTCCAGAAGCCGGTTTGAACGGTTCAGCAAGATTATCCAGAACTCTTCATGCATTAAATCCCCCATAATAGGGTGCATGATTGCATATGCATCACGGCTGGACTGAATACAGGGTTTTTCTATGACTTCCTCATCCTTCCTCCGCCTGCCGAGTTCGAGGGCAGCGGCAATTGCCACCGCTCTCGCCTCGCCAATGCCGCGGAACTGCATTAGCTCGACCACCGTCAGCTTTCCCAGCCGGTTGAGGCTGTTTTCCGAGGTGGCAAGAACCCGGCGTGCGAGTGCAACTGCAGATTCATCCCTGTTTCCTGATCCGATCAGAATGGCGATCAGCTCGGCATCACTCAGCGCTGAACTGCCTCGCGTTAGAAGTTTTTCTCTTGGACGATCATCTTTTGCCCAATTCTTAATGCTTAATTTTTTTGTCTCTTCCATAGTACTTTTTATTGTACTAATCAAATTAAGAAAATTCCATTAAACATGCAACATCAAGGAATCACAAAATTGTTGATTTGCTGGCTGATGTGGTTCGTCATGCACGGCACACAACAAAAAAAGCCGTTTTCATAATGAAAACAGCTTTTAAACTGGTAATTAAACCCTTATAAAAATCTAAAGACTTTTTACGTGCTTATGCAATCCCGATTTGAGGTTTGCAGCCTTGTTCTTGTGTATAACATTTTTCCTGGCCAGTTTATCCAGCATAGATGTAACACGGGGCAACATTTCTACAGCCTGTTCCTTTTCAGTGGTAGCACGCAACTTTCCAACGGCGCTACGGGTAGATTTGGCATAATAACGGTTTTCCAACTTCCTTTTCTCGCTTTGTCTTGCCCTTTTGGCCGCTGATGGATGATTTGCCATTCTTTTATTGTATTTGTTTAATTATTTGCAGTCCGTAGGGGAATCGAACCCCTGTTACCAGGATGAAAACCTGGCGTCCTAACCCCTAGACGAACGGACCGTATTTCTTATTTCGGATTGCAAAGATAAGGATATTTTATTTTTCACAAAATTATTACTGAAATTTTAACGGTATCCTGTAGTATATATAAAAATCAAATCCGGCTGTGCTGTTGACATTTGATGACCCGAAACCTGGTATATAACGATCATCCATGTGTCTGTCACCACTGCCAAACAAAAGAACTTTGCCCCGGAGACTCCATCCCAGAAAGACATTGGAAAAGATCTCCGTTTTAAGTGTAAGTACCACCTCGGCCCATTGCCTGAAAAAAGTTTCTGCCGGAAGGGATCCTGAAAAATCACCCCAGTAATTTTCCTCTACCTCGAGGAAAGGTGCTCCTCTGTTGTAAAGAGAAAAACCAAGCCGGGCACCCAGGCCTATTACCTCGTTTAAATGATTATGAAAGTTCCGGTCAGCTCCGAATCTTAAAAAAAATCCATTTTCATTAAGCCGGTAATCAGGTTCTTCAATGAACCGCCTGGAAAATCCACCTTCTGCAGCAGCAAACCAGTCAGGACCCAAATTATAATCGGCGACAGCTTCCAGTCCAAACCTGGAAGGCTCTGCAAAAACCATCATACTTCTTACAAGGTTGAAACCGATACGTAAACCGGGCTCCGGAAGGGTATCGGCTTCTGTAAGCTGAGGGGTATCATCCTGTGCCCACGATGCAAAAGGCATAAGGGTGATCAAAAGACTAATTATATATCCTGATATTCGTATCATCAAAAGTGGTAACTTCACTTACAACTATAACAACAGAGTCGACGACATTGGTAGTATGTCTTGTTCCTGTCAGATCAAAATTCAATACAAAACCACACTCCGGTGATAAAAACCATGGTCTTACTATATAGGATAGCCAAATAGTATCGGAACCCCGGTCAAAATCGAAAATGAAACCGGATTCTGTGGAATTTCCATCCAGAGGTATTGAAATGGTCCTTATATTGTTTGCCGCATTGTAAAGCAGGCTATCCTCACGTCCCAATCCCCGGACAGTCAGACTGTCAACGGCGGCATGCACATCCGAACTGTTAACAACAGAATGAAAATTAACCAGAACCCGGGAACGGGGTTTAAAATGGCACTCTTCATTACATGATCCTGTTACAAGGATAATGACAACAGCAATGAAAATATTGAAAAGATAACTTTTCCTGTCATTTTTATTCAACACATGAATCTGCTTTACATTCATAAACATATCCTGTCACTGAAATATTTTCCTGTTATGTAGAAAAATCCAGATCAGTCCGGTAACAAGGATCTCGCTCTAAGTTTCCTCTGCCACTCGACATAACCCATCACCGCAAGAATAAAAAAGACCAGGAATTGAAAACTTGTAAAAGCCAGCCCTTTATAAAAATATAAAGGAATTGAAACCGCGTTTCCGATCATCCATGCTGCCCAGTGTTCAATTTTCTTCCTGGCCATCAGCCACATGCCTATAATAAATACTGCTGTTGTAAATGAATCCCACACAGGAACGTCGCTATCGGTGTAGTTGAGTAAAATATACCTGAGTATCCAAAAAATACACACTCCTGCCAATAAATTCAACATATAACCGGAAAAATTCATCCGGGTTATTTCAAGTGATTTTCTTGTCTTATCTTTGTGTGTCCACATATACCAGCCATACAGGCTCATTAAAAAATAAAAGAAATTTATGCCCATATCGGCATATAATTTGGCAAAGAAACATATGTAGACATATATCAGAACACTGATAATGCCGGCAGGATACACCAGGATGTTCTCTTTTTTTGCAAACCATACACTTGCCATCCCAAATGAAACAGCAGTTATTTCAAGCAAGGAGGTATAAAGTATGTTTTCAGGGAATATTTCAAAAAGAGAAGATGCATCCATGTATTTAGGAAAAATATGAGTGCAAATGTACATTTTTTATTATATATTGCCCCCCAAACCCTGTTAACATGACTTCATGTATAATAATAGATGATGAGAAGTATGCCAGGTTGACTTTAAAGCAGCTAATTGGGACTTTTCTGGGCAACAGGTTGCAGGTTATCGAAACAGCTTCTTCAGTCTCGGAAGGCGTGGCCCTTATCAAGAAATTTAATCCGGATATTGTATTTCTTGATATTGAAATGCCCGGACAGAACGGATTCTGTCTCTTTGAGCATTTCTCTACCATACCCTTTCAGGTAGTATTTTGCACTTCCCATGAGCATTATGCAATTGAGGCAATAAAAGTGGCTGCCTTTGACTACCTCCTTAAACCGGTAAATCTTGACGATCTCACGGCTCTGATGGATCGCTATCAAAAACGCATCCCGGAACATGACAATAAAGCCAGAGTATCAACCCTCATAACCAATGCCCATTCAGGCACCAGTACATTCGACAGTATCGCGCTACCAACAAGGTACGGCTACCAGCTGGAGAAAATTTCCAATATTATGTATTGCAGGGCACAGGAATCCTATTGCCAGGTGCAGGTAAAGGGAGAATTCGGATACCTGGTATCACGAAGCCTTAAGCAAATGGAAGAAATACTGCCCGCCGAACTTTTTTTCAGGATACATAAATCATATCTTGTCAATCTGAACTATGTGCAAGCTTACAAAAAGGCTGAAGGATTTATAATCCTGCAAAATGGCGAAGAACTGGAAGTGGCCCACCGGAGAAGTGATGAGTTCCTTAAAAGACTTACCCGCCGTTTGTAATATTTCTTGCATGGGAGACACCTTTCCTGATATTACCTGCCCGATACAATACTCACCAGTGAGATTTTTCAGGATGAGCGTGCGAAAGCAGCTTGTATTGTGTGCTTTTTTTGTCCCTGATACGAAATCAAAGTAAGTGTCAGGTTTTTTTTGTTAAACGATAATTTCCATTTTTGACGCGTTCATTCTTAAAATAAAACGATAAATAAGTGACTGCAGTCCCTTTTTATTTGATTCATATATTTACAGTCCGGTTCACCATATCTTTCCGTAGTTCCGGGGCAGGATAATGAACTTTAATTGGCACCGGAATGACAGAAGTAAAGCGGGATTTAAACGGTAACTATTAATTATAACTCTGCCAACGGGATAAGCGGAGTACAAATATGAAAGAATATAAATTAAGTGTTTTATGAAAATATTAAGATTTACTTATCCCCCCTCCGGCAGAATTTCCATTGAAGACCTATCTCAACTGTACTCGGACAGTAGAGATCATTATCAAAATGAGGCTGTCAGGATGGAAATTTATAATCAAAACGGAGAACTCGTATATATCATCACTGACCGTACAAAGATAAAAACACTTCCCCTGGAACAAGGTTTCTATCTGTTAAGAGAAAAGGATACCGGTGGTAACATAATAAAAAACGGCAAGCTGATCTTTCAGTGATGCCGTTTCAATACTAATCCCGGTTTATCAATACCTTACGACCCGGTCTCAACCCTCCTTTCCCGCAATCCTTTCTGCCAGTTCCCTGATCTGCAGATCATCAAAATTTCCCGAACTCATCATCAAAAGATTCCTGTTCGTCCAGTCCATCCCTTCGAGCTCATCAGCAAGTTTTTGCGAATCAGTAAAAATCCGGAGATTGTCGTTGTTAAATGCCATCCTGATTTTTTTCTCACTAAGTGCCGGCAGACGTTTCAATTCAATCGTATGAGGATTAAAATACACCAGAGGTATATCAACATTATCCAGTGTACCACTGTAATGATCAAGAAAATGCTCGTTCAGGCTTGAAAAAGTATGAAGTTCCATGCAGGCTACCAGCTGCCGGTGCGGGAACTGCTCTTTCACCGCGTCGGCTGTTGCCTTGAGCTTGGAGGGGGAATGCGCGAAATCCTTATAAACTGAGGTTGAACTGTTCCCGGCAAGAAGTTCCAACCTGTTCGAAGCACCGGGAAATGATGCAATGGCAGCATAAAATTGGTCATCGCCGATCCCCAGCAGATGGCATATTTTTCTGGCTCCCTCCATATTCAAAAGGTTGTGCCGGCCAAATATTTCCAGTGAAATATCATGCCTGCCGGAAACAATACTTGTGATCCCGTCTATAATTTTATATTCAGGCAGTCCATACGGTATCTTTTTCAGATTTACGCCGGCTTCATCTGCAACCCTAACGACTTCAGGTTCTTCATTGCAATATACGAGAGCTCCTCCCGGTTCGATAAGATTGATGAACCTGATAAACTCCTGCCGGTATCCCTCCCAGGTTGGAAATACATTAATATGATCCCATGATATGCCGCTTATCAGGGCAAGATGTGGCTTGTAAATATGGAATTTAGGTCTGCGGTCAATGGCAGAAGTAAGATACTCATCACCCTCCAGTATCATAAGCGAAGCCTCATCACTTAGTTGAACCATTACATCAAAGCCTTTCAATTGTGCTCCCACCATAAAATCTGCATGAACGCCGGCACGACGAATTACATGCAAAAGCATTGCAGTAATCGTGGTTTTTCCGTGACTTCCGCCTATCACGATCCTTGTTTTTTCCTTTGAATGCTCGTAAAGGAACTCCGGGTATGAGTAGATCCTGACGCCGAGTCCGGCAGCCTTTTTCAGTTCCGGATTATCATCACGGGCATGCATGCCAAGAACTACCGCATCAAGTCCACGGTGAATTTTGCCCGGGAACCAGCCTGTTTCTTCCGGCAGAAGTCCGTAATCTCTAAGCCTTGAGCGGGATGGTTCAAAAATCTCATCATCCGAGCCGGTTATGGAATATCCCTTCCTGGCAAGTGCAATTGCCAGGTTGTGCATCGCGCTGCCGCCAATAGCAATAAAATGAATTTTCATGTGCCGAAATAATAAAACAAAAAAACTTATTTTTACTTTTTAGATCAACCCTGCGGTTCATATATTATCTTTCGATCAAAGCAAATAATTGTTGTGGCCAGCTGTATATGCTGCCGGCCGAAAAAATATCTGCAAGACCTATGAATAACATGAAGCTGTGCCCTGTAAATATAACCAATTTTAAAATTGACGGCGGAGCCATGTTTGGTGTGGTTCCCAAAGTACTTTGGGAGAAAAATTATCCCGCCGATAAGAATAATCTTTGTAATTGGGCCCTTCGCAGTTTGCTGATAGATACAGGAAGCCGGATCGTTTTAATTGATAATGGCTTCGGGGAGAAACAAAGCGGGAAATTTATGAGCCGATTTCACCTGAATCAAAACCGGGGACTGGAAAATGCACTGGAAGATCTTGGGTACAGTGCAACCGATATAACTGATATGCTGATAACACATCTTCACTATGACCATTGTGGCGGAGGGGTAAAATACAATTCCCGGGGAACGGGGTTTGAACTTACTTTCCCGAATGCCACCTACTGGGTGGGCCTGTCACAATGGGAAAGTGCCATGAATCCCAATAGCAGGGAGAAGGATTCATTTCTCAGGGAAAACCTCATGCCTATGAAGGAAAGCGGGCAGATGGAACTTATTGACAATGACAGGGAACTTTTACCCGGTGTCTCCGTCAGGATCTTTAACGGCCACACATCCGGGCAGCTGATCCCTTTTATAAGAAAAAACGGCATCACCATCGTATTTACTGCCGACCTGATCCCTTCAACAGCCCATATACCTCTTCCATATATTATGAGTTATGACATGAGGCCGGAAGAAACATTGAGGGAAAAAGAGAGCTTTCTTGACGAGGCCGAAAGGAATGGCTATATTCTTTTCTTTCAGCATGACCTTTATAACGAGTGCTGTACACTGGAAAAAACATCAAAAGGCATAAGAGCCGGGAAAACATTCAGCCTCCTGGAAAAATTCACGGACTGAGTACCGGTATTGACCCCGGAGGGTCCGCTTCGTGCCGCTATAACTGGATCTTCTCTTTACCAGGCTGCCTTTACATTACCGGGACAGGATAACATGTTCAATAACCTTTGTACCATAAGAGGGACCTCTTCAGATCCTGCTACCAGAAAACAAGCAGGTGCCGGAAGCAGACCAGGAACAGCAACAGGGAAACTGTGCTGTCGGAATAAACAAGGGTATTGAATGGAGGAGCCTTCTTTCCCTGCCTGATATTAATGAGGGTAATTGCCGCAAAGGCTCTTAAAACAAGTTGGGCAACAAAGAAAACGAACAGTAGCGGACCATTCCGGTTATACAGGGAAGCAGAATGAAATTCACCCCTGGTCATTTCTGAAAAGCTCCTGGTCAATCCGCATGTGGAACATTCCGACCCCATGCTTGAAACATGTACACATTCCACAAGGTAATCACCTTGTGAATCAAACAGGGCAGAAAAGGCAATAACCGAAATTATAACGATCGCTGCCAGCAGATTGACCATCTGATAGGAGTAAATGGATATTGAGTTTCGCCTCATTTATCTTCCCGGTAAAATAAATTGACAATTAACCAGTATCACTCTCTTCTTCTTCCTGTTCCTGTTTTTCTACTTCACTCTCTTCCTCCAGCCTTTCCAGCTCCTCGATCATCGATTCGGTGTCAAAATCAAGGGTGTCGTTTTCAGGAACAGTTCCTGTGCGGGCAGCATCTTCAAGAGCCCTTCTGATGTTTTCACGGATCTCATCACCAATATCATCTCTTATCACATCCCTGATTCCGGTACCGATACCTCTTGTTGCATGCCTTATTGCAGTCAGCTGCCAGGTTGCAATTGAGGTACCCAGTATTGAGATAACCAGGGCTGCAATAATCAGTCCCCTGGGGGCATTGGCGCTGCTTGCCTGACTGAATGCTACCGCACTGAATATTATTGCGATAATTCCCGGTAAGAGGGCATACATTCCAAGGCAGGGAATAAATGAAAGGATAAGAGCTATCAGACCAAGTACAAAACCGGCCACACCAAGACCCTGACCGGCGGCCGATCCTTTTATTTCATTAGGATTGTTCATTCCCGGGGAATTAAATTATACTCAAATGTACGAACAGAAAAAATCAATTTCAATATCAAGACAGATATTCATTCACGAGGTAAAACAGGCGCACGGGGTGCAAGGGGGCCAGGTTCTCTGCCTTCACTCTCCTGTGTCGACCAGTATTTCCAGTATCCTGATGGCAGCAACCGACACAGGAGTACCAGGACCGAATATTGCCATCACTCCCGCCTTGTAAAGAAAATCGTAATCCTGTGCGGGAATTACTCCACCTGCCACTACCATTATATCTTCCCTTCCCAGTTTTTTAAGCTCGGCAATAACCTGGGGGACAAGCACCTTGTGCCCTGCAGCCAGACTTGAAATACCGAGAATATGGACATCATTTTCAACAGCCTGTTTTGCCGCTTCGACCGGTGTTTGAAACAGGGGACCGATATCAACATCAAAACCTATATCAGCATATCCTGTTGCTACAACCTTGGCTCCGCGGTCATGACCGTCCTGACCCATTTTGGCAATCATAATACGTGGCTGGCGACCTTCACGTGCAGAGAATTCCCTGACAAGCCGGCTGGCTTTTTCAAAATTATCATCATTACCTGATTCTGATGAATATACTCCGGAAACTGAACGTATCACAGCTTTATACCTCCCAACAACTTTTTCGCAGGCATAGGATATTTCTCCAAGGGTAGCCCTTTTTTTGGCTGCCTCAACAGAAAGCTCAAGTAAATTCCCTTTACCGTTGCGGCAGGCTTCAGTAATATCAGCAAGAGCCCTGTCAACCTCCTCCTGGTTCCTTTCAGCCTTAAGTTTATTTAATCTGTTAATCTGTGCCTCCCGCACAGCGGTGTTATCAACATCAAGTATCTCTATGGGGTCTTGCTTTTCCATCCTGTACCTGTTTACCCCGACTATAATATCCTGGCCCGAATCTATCCTTGCCTGTTTTCTGGCAGAGGCCTCCTCGATGCGCATTTTAGGTATTCCGGTTTCAATTGCTTTGGCCATTCCGCCAAGATCCTCAATTTCCTCTATCAACTTCCAGGCCCTATGGGCGATTTCATGTGTGAGCCGCTCAACGTAATAAGAACCTCCCCAGGGATCGACCGACCGGGTAACAAATGTTTCCTCCTGCAGATAAATCTGTGTGTTCCGGGCAATGCGGGCGGAAAAATCGGTAGGCAGGGCAATAGCCTCATCAAGCGCATTGGTGTGAAGGGACTGGGTATGCCCCATTACAGCAGCAAGTGCCTCAATGCATGTACGTGATACATTATTGTAAGGATCCTGCTCGGTAAGGCTCCATCCTGAAGTTTGTGAATGGGTCCTCAGGATCAATGATTTGGGATTTTTCGGACTGAACCGGCTTACGATCTTTGCCCAGAGCATTCTTGCAGCCCTCATTTTTGCAATTTCCATAAAGTGGTTCATGCCAATAGCCCAAAAGAACGATAAACGCGGAGCAAATTCATCAATGCTCAAGCCGGCATTAAGTCCGGTGCGAATGTATTCCAGTCCATCGGCTATGGTGTAGGCCAGC
>SLGC01000328.1 GCA_007123885.1 Bacteroidales bacterium
ATATTAAATTATAGATTTGGATAATTTCTTTGAAACTAACGCCGGGAAAATCCAATTGGCTAATATAGAAAATTTATTATAATTTTAACACTTTCAAAATTTGGAAAACTGTTTATTTCGGTTCATCAGGCTGATGGCTGCGAGAGTTCCAAAATTCATAAGTATGTAATCCATATTTGTATTTTATCATCTGACTAATCCGATATATAAATGAAGCCCATAAGGATTGCCACCGCACAGTTTGAAAACAGGAGTGCAGACAAGAAATTCAACCTCGACCGCATCGGTGAACTCAGTGAAAAAGCTGCCCTTCAGGGTGCAGGAGTAGTAGCATTTCATGAATGTTCCATAACAGGCTATACATTTGCCAGGAAGCTTTCCTACGAACAGATGGTGGAGCTGGCAGAAAAAATTCCCGGCGGCGAAAGCATGAAAAGGCTCAGGGATATAGCCGGGAAACTCGATATTGCGATTCTTGCCGGACTGTTTGAAAAGGATGATGAGGGGAAAATTTACAAGGCATATGTATGTGTAGATAAAAACGGAATGGTTGCAAAATACAGAAAATTGCATCCCTTTGTGAATCAGCATATATCTCCCGGAAATGAATATTGCGTATTTGATCTTTACGGCTGGAAATGCGGCATACTGATCTGTTACGATAACAATATACCGGAAAATGTCCGTGCCACCAGCCTGCTGGGTGCGGATATCATTTTCATGCCCCATGTGACCATGTGCACACCCTCAAGCAGGCCGGGAGCAGGATTTGTTGACCCCCGGCTGTGGGAAAACCGGGAAAACGATCCTACTTCCCTGAGATCCGAATTCGACGGACTGAAAGGGCGCTCCTGGCTGATGAAATGGCTGCCTTCCCGGGCTTATGATAATGCACTATATGTAATATTCTCGAATCCCATAGGAATGGATGATGACCAGCTGAAAAACGGATGTTCTATGATCCTTGATCCTTTCGGCGATATAATTGCCGAATGCCGTGAACTGGGTGATGATGTTGTAAGCGCGTTATGCATTCCCGAAAAGCTGACCCAGGCCGGGGGCTACAGGTACAGGATGGCCAGGAGGCCCGACCTTTACAGGGAAATCCTGGGAAAAGATCACCAGGCGGTTCAAAATGTTGCCTGGCTGCATAATGACCAGGGTAAGTAAAGGTGCTGCTATCCGGTACAGGACAAAACGGATGACATAATTCATGCCGGGAACATGTCAATCCCGTGGACTTCCAATATAAAAATCCGCTAAAAACGGTCGTCCGCCACCTAAGGAGGCAGCTTTAACACTTTGCCATCATGAATTATTTGAAAGCTCCGCAAGGGATCTGACTGCGGCCCTGACGCGAACCCATCCTGCAAAAACAGGCTGATCAGATTAATATTCACGCAGTTCCATGGGATTCTTCAGTTAAAAAAAGTTAAAGAAAAATGATCCCTAAAAATAACTTAATGAAAAAATTCAACCACAGCCTGACTTATATTCTTGTTATAAAGATTATTATAAACCCGGAAAAAGCTTCAGGCAGGGATTTAGACTAAAACTAAACAATATTGCCCCTCATTGCCACCCGAATAAACACATGAACAAAGTATTATATTTACACTTCTGATTAAAAACTATACAAATTAATGAAAAAGGTAGTTTTTCTAAACCTGATTTTGCTGATCGGAACTTCTATTTTGAGTGCTCAGGTGCACCAAAACTGGCGGGGACCGGAAAGAATGGGTATATATCATGAAACAGGTCTCCTTCAGCAATGGCCTGCCGGAGGGCCACAGATGATATGGGCATATGAAGCATTGGGTGAAGGCTTTACCTCACCGGTAATTGAAAATGGCAAAATCTACATTACAGGGATGGAAGAGAGGACCGGGTACCTGTATGTGCTATCGATGGATGGAAAACCAGAACGTAAATTTCCATATGGTATGGAATTTTACAGGGCTTATCCCGGCAGTCGTTCCACACCGGTAATTGCCGGCAACATGGCATACATAGTGAGCGGACACGGGGTGCTGATCTGCATGAACGTTGAAAACGGATCTGTTGCCTGGCAACGCGATCTTTTCAATGATTTTGACGGGAGAAATCTCCGGTGGGGTTTCACCGAAAACCTCCTGGTTGATGGCGACAGGATCTATTGCACTCCCGGTGGAAGAAAAAATAACCTCGTGGCGCTCAACCGGCACACAGGTGAAGTGATCTGGTCAAGTCCCGGTGCCGGTGGACTATCTGCCTACTGCTCCCCCCTTTTGATAGATCATTATGGCCGCAGGCAAATTGTAACCATGATGCAGAGTGATGTAGTGGGTATTGATGCTGGTACCGGCCGGCAGATGTGGTCACACCCCCACGCGAACAACCGGAACATACATCCCAATACACCGATTTACCATGAAGGCAGTATATATGCCTTCAGCGGTTATGGAAAGGGAGGGGTAAAGTTAAAAATCAATTCGGTTGGTGACGGGGTGACCGAAGAGTGGTTCAATAGTGATATGGATAACCAGATAGGCGGTGCCGTGCTGGTTGATGGCTTTCTTTACGGATCGGGCGACAGGAACAGGTTCTGGTTCAAGGTGGACTGGGAAACAGGTGAAACCGTTTCCAGGACCCGTGATATTGACAAGGGGACCGTGATCTTCGCCGATGGAAGGTTATATTGTTACACGGAAAGAGGTGAACTCGCATTGCTGGAACCTGCCAGGGATGGTCTTGCGGTCAGGGGGCAAACAAATATTACACTGGGAGCCAACCAGCACTGGGCACATCTTGTGATCGATAATGGCATTCTTTACTTAAGGCGGGGAAATGCACTAATTGCCTTTGGCATAAGGGAATAAAACCAGAATAACAAGACAGGATGCAGTATTGGCCAGAACCGGAATGTTTGACAGGTATATGCCATTATTACAAGAAACTAAACTATTTTAAAATGATGAAGAAGCTGGCTTTTATTTTATCCCTGCTGCTTGCAGGAATGGCGGTAGTCAACACCCAGACCATAAATAACTGGAGGGGCACAGACAGGCAGGGAATATACGATGAAACCGGGCTTTTGCAAGCCTGGCCGGCAGAGGGGCCGGAAATGGCATGGGCCTACGAACAGCTTGGCGCGGGATTTTCTTCGCCCGTTGTGGTTGACGGCAAGATCTACGTGAGCGGCAAGGAAGACGGTACCGGATATATATATGTGCTGTCCCTCTCCGGCACCCGGTTGAACAGATTTGCATACGGCCCGGAATTCCATGGCGAAGGATACCCGGGAAGCCGCAATACTCCGGCAGTAGTGGATAATATGATATACATCGTCAGCAGCCTTGGTAAGCTTGTCTGCATGGACGCCGGAACCGGAAGGATTATCTGGCAGCACGACCTGTTCAGTGATTTCGATGGCAGGAATATCCGGTGGGGGTTGACAGAGAACCTGCTGATAGACGGCGACAGGATCTACTGCTCACCGGGGGGAAGGAAACACAACATAATTGCCCTCAACCGCCACAACGGCGAGATAATCTGGTCGAGCCAGGGTACAGGCGAAGCCTCTGCCTATTGTTCGCCACTTCTGGTCAGCCATTACGGACGGCGGCTCCTGATAACGCACATGAAGGATAATATTGTTGCATTGAATGCCGATACCGGGAGGATGCTATGGAAGCACAGCCACAAGAACAGGTGGGACGTCCATCCGAATACTCCCATTTACCATGAAGGCAGCATATTTGCCTTCAGCGGGTACGGGAAAGGGGGAGTCAGGCTGCGTCTCGATTCGGTAGGCAACCTTGCAGGCGTAGAATGGACCACCGGCGACCTTGATAACCAAATCGGCGGGGCTGTGCTGATTGATGGATATATTTACGGATCAGGACAAAATAACCGGTTCTGGTTCTGCATTGACTGGGAAACCGGTGAGAGCATTTACCGCACACGCGATATTGACAAGGGAACGGTTATCTTTGCCGACGGCCGCCTCTACTGCTACTCCGAAAGAGGAGAACTGGCCCTCGTGGAACCATCCCCTGAAAGCTTTGAGATCAAAGGTCAGACAACGATTACCCGGGGTTCGGGCCAACATTGGGCACACCTGGTAATTGACAACGGAATGCTGTATGTAAGGCGCGGAAATGCCCTTATGGCCTTTAAAATAAATTGAATAACGTCTGGATTACATCTGCAGATAACCCCATGATAAGGGCTTCACCCCTGTCACTATTTTTTATGTAACCGGTAAATAACTTTAACAACTACATGTGTACGGAAATGAGAACAATACTATTGATAAACCTTATCTGCCTTTTCTTTGTTTCAGAACCGGTGGCACAGATCGCTCATAATTGGCGTGGACCGGGCCGTCAGGGTATTTTTCACGAGAAGGGCCTGCTCCAGGAGTGGCCGGAAAAGGGACCTGATATGCTCTGGGTTTTTGAAGGACTTGGGAAAGGGTTTTCTTCACCCGTTGTTGCCAACAACAGGATCTATGTTACCGGGAAAGAAGATGAGATAAGCTATGTCTTTATTCTTGACATGGAGGGCAGGCTGGAAAATAAATTTCCCTTTGGCCCTGAACATCATGGACAGGGTTACCCGGGCACAAGGAACTCTCCGGCGGTGGCCGGTGACCTCATATACCTGTTGAGCAGTGAAGGATTGCTTACCTGCATGAAATGGGCATCGGGTGAAGTAATCTGGCGCCATGACCTTTTCAATGATTTCGACGGTAATAATATAAATTGGGGTATCACTGAGAACCTGCTGATCGATGGTGACAAGATATACTGCACGCCGGGAGGAAAAGTCCATAATATTATCGCACTCAACCGTCATGACGGTGAACTTTTTTGGGCCAGCAGCGCCGAAGGCGAGCCGGCTGCCTATTGTTCTCCTCTCCTGGTTGACCATAATGGAAAACAGATGCTTATTACCCATACTTCCAGATTCATCGTTGGTCTTGATGCTGCCAGCGGAAAAATGATGTGGTCTCACCCTCATGAAATAAGACAGGGCGTACATCCGAATACCCCGATCTATCATGAAGGCCGGGTATTTGCATTTACGGGCTACGGGTTCGGAGGAGTTATGCTTGAACTGAACCCTGCAGGGGATTCTGTAACCGAAATATGGACAAATGGCGAACTTGACACCCAGATTTCCGGTGCTGTCATGGTGAATGGCGTTATATACGGATCGGGACACAGGAACAGATACTGGTCGGCTGTTGACTGGGAAACCGGCCGGACGATCCACACCTGGCGGGATATTGACAAGGGTACGGTAATTTATGCCGACGGACGGCTTTACTGTTATTCCGACAGGGGTGAACTGGCGCTTGTCGAACCTGTTGCAGACGGCTTTAACATTAAAGGCCTTGTTAATATCAGCCACGGATCAGACCAGCACTGGGCCCACAAGATAATACATAACGGAACATTATACGTAAGGCGCGGAAATGCCCTTATGGCCTTTAAAATAAAAGCTTAATTCACAAATGACCGGCATCAACCATATTGCCGGCATAATATTGTAATACCGGATAATGAGAGAACTGATCAGCAAATATTACAGGCATATCCCGGTTGCCATTCTGATCCTGGGGTTTGTATCTACAGGCTGGTGGGTTATTTATAACCCTTGGTCAGCTCGTCTTTCC
>SLGC01000414.1 GCA_007123885.1 Bacteroidales bacterium
AGAGAAATTCGTGATTATCAGGTTGTGGGGGAACAGGGGGAAAAAACAGACGGAACCCGGTTAAGAACGGCATATTTACCAAACCCCCCGGCAGGCAGTTAAGTCTGAAAGGAATAGTATGCTGACTTGCCTTAACCCGGGAATATGATACGATTAAAAATCTGTGAAAAATGTAAGAATTTTTAATAATCCTGTAATTTATTTAAAAGGGATTTTCCGAACTTTGTTCAAATAACCGGAAGGTTACTTCTTGGGTATTCCATATCATATCTCCAATTTATCTGCACTTTTTACAGACCAAATGTAAAACATGCAATAAAATTTTTACAAACCCATGAAAATATTACTGATATATCCACGATACCCTGATTCTTTCTGGAGTTTTAAACATGCCCTGAAATTTATCTCCAAAAAGGCTGCCGTTCCCCCTCTGGGATTGATCACTGCTTCAGCCCTGCTGCCAAAAACATGGGAAAAGAAACTTGTGGATATGAACGTTTCAGAGCTCGATGAAAGAGAAATCGCGTGGGCTGACTACGTGTTTATCAGCGCAATGTACATTCAAAAAGATTCAGTGAGTAAAGTTATTTCAGCGTGTATTAAATCCGGGACTAAAATTGTTGCAGGCGGCCCTCTATTTACCCAGGAGTATGAAATTTACCCGCAGATTGATCATTTCATTTTAAACGAGGCAGAAATTACATTGCCCCACTTCCTGAGCGATTTATCTGCCGGCAATGCCAAAAGAATCTACAAAACCGAAAAATTTGCAGATCTTTCTCTCTCACCTGTCCCTGATTATCATTTACTGGAAATAAAGAAATATGCTTTTATGAGCATTCAGGTTTCCCGTGGCTGTCCCTTTTCATGTGAATTTTGCGAAATTACATCCCTGCTGGGTCATAAGGTCAGGATGAAAAACACCCGTCAGATTACCCATGAACTGGAAGCTTTATATCATTTAAACTGGCGCGGCGCTGTCTCTATTGTCGATGATAATTTTATTGGCAATAAAAAAGAGGTCAAAACAGCTTTGCTCCCGTCTTTAAAAAGCTGGATGCAAAAAAATAATTATCCATTTGTTTTCAGCATACAGAGCTCCATTAACCTGGCCGATGACAAAGAACTCTTGTCGTTGATGGTTGAAACAGGATTCACTTCGGCCTTTATCGGAATTGAAACTCCGGATGAAATATCACTTCAGACATGCAATAAGGTACAAAACCAAAAAAGGAACTTACTGCAGTGCGTCAGGGAAATACAACATGCAGGGTTACTGGTTTCCGGAGGATTTATTGTAGGCTTCGATAGCGATAACGCCAGCGTTTTTGATAAACAAATTGATTTTATTCAAAAGAGTGGAATTGTTTCAGCAATGGTCGGCTTATTGAATGCCCCTAAAAATACAATATTGTATAAGAGACTGGAAGCCGAAAACAGGCTTACCATTGAATCCACCGGTAACAATACCGATTCATCAATGAATTTTAATCCTAAAATGGACTATAACGAATTGATTGATGGTTACAAAAAAATAATATCCTCTATATATTCAACCAGACCCTACTATAAAAGGGTGAGGCGGTTATTGTTGAATTATAAACGCAGATACAGAAAGAACAAAAAAATAAACCTTACTCTTATTGCCGGCTTCTTTAAATCAATGTTTATCATTGGAATGGTTAATAAAGGGAGACTTGAATACTGGAAACTAGTCGTCTGGACGCTGTTTAACAGACCGGGATTGTTTTCAGATGCAATAACATTTGCAGTTTATGGTTATCACTTCAGGATAGTTTACGGACTTAAAGCATAGTATGCTGCCGGGTTGAGATGGAAATCCGCCCGGGGCCCCATCCTTATACCGGTTATGGATCCTGCAACCGGTGCACAAAGAATCTGTATGATATTGGCATAAAGTTTATTTGTGGTGGAGCAGTTCTGAAAGATGGATGGAACCTGAAACCTCTTTTTGTGATAACAAATCTGATCTGAAATTCATGGATTGAAAAGCAAAACGCCCGGATCAAGAATGAGTAACACATTGTGAAACAATTTAAATAATTATGCAAATGAAGATTGCAATACTATCACCTGTAATCTCACGAACACCGCCTTTAAAATACGGCCCTGCGGAGCAAGTTGCCTCAAATATTGCCGAGGGGCTTGTTGAAAAAGGTTTTGATGTAACACTGTTTGCAACAGGAAATTCTGCAACTAAAGGAAAGCTGTCGTCGATATGCGAGCGTCCCTTTGACGAAGATCCTTCTGTTGACCCCATAGTAGCGGAATGTTTACATATCAGCCACCTGATGGAGCAGGCAGATAATTTTGATATTATACATAACAATTTTGGATTTTTACCTCTTGCCTGGTCCAGGTTGATCAAAACACCAATGGTAACTACCATTCATGGTTCTTTATCATCCAAAATTATCCCGGTATATAAAAAATACAACAATTCCGTTCATTATGTTTCCATAAGTAATTCCGGCCGGAACCCGGAAATTGATTACACTGCAACTGTTTATAATGGCATTAATATAAATGAATTCATTTTCAGCCGGGAGCCTGAAGATTACCTTCTTTTTTTTGGAAGGATACATCCTGACAGTGGAACCCGGGAAGCGATAGAAATTGCCATAAAAGCTAAAAGAAAGCTTATCATTTCAGGGTTAATTCAGGATCAGGAATACTTTGATCGCAAAGTAAAACCTAATATAAACAATGAAGATATTTTGTATGCCGGCAATCCGGATCAGCCGGGCAAGCTTAAGCTTTTAAGCCAGGCATTCGCCCTGTTGTACCCGTTAGTTTTCCCGGGATCTTTCGAACCGAGCGTTGTTGAGGCTATGGCCTGCGGCACCCCGGTAATAGCTTTTAACGTGGGCCCCATGAGCGAATTTATTCTTCATGAAAAAACAGGTTTCCTGGTTTCTGATACAGATGAAGCAATTGAAGCAGTCAAAAAAATAAACTCTATTAACAGGTCACAATGCACCAGGTGGACATCATCAATGTTCAGCCGCCAGAAAATGATAGAGGGATATTTGAAAGTTTACAACAAAATTCTTGGCTAAAACCATGCCTCCATAATCATAATTTACAGACACTGGTTCTCCAGGTAATACTATGGGATTAGGGAAAAATCGAGATCAAATAATTGTACAAAAAATACAACGAAGCTATGGTAAATGAAAAGCAGGAAAGCACCTATGCCCGGATGTTGCGACTGAAAGCAGAAAAGCTACTTCAAGAGAAGAAAAAAAGCAGCAGTATACCATTGGTCCCTTCCGACGATTTAAAGCTGTTCCATGAATTACAGGTGCACAAGATAGTGCTGGAGTTGCAGTATGAAGAGTTACAGGAGGCATATGAAGCCCAGGAATCGGTTCTGAAAAAATATACCATGTTATATGATCTGGCTCCGGTGGGGTTTTTTACCCTTAACGGGGATGGCGTGATAGTTGAACTTAACTATACGGCTGCAGACCTGCTGGGCGAAAAGCGCTTTAGTCTTGTTGGCTGCAGTATCAGGCTTTTCGTCCCGGAAGAATCAATACCCGTATTCAACGATTTTCTGAGCAGGGTTTTTACCGGTAACCAAAAAGAATCATGCAAACTGATACTTCTCAATACTAACAACCATCAACGCCAGGTCTATATGGAGGGCATAATGGCGGAAGAGGAAGGGCAAAGCCTTCTTTCGGTTGTTGACATCTCCGGATTTACCGGATAATCCATTCGTATAAGGCCGACTGAAGATATCCGGGGAAACAAACCGGATATAGTGAATTACCATAAATTGCTTCACCTGCCCCGTTATCCGGTCGCATATAAGTCCACGTAATATAAGTACCCGGGTACACGAACCGGATATAGTGAACTACCATAATTTACTTCACCTGCCCCGTTATCCCTTCGCATATAAGTCCGCTCAATGTAAGCATCCGGGGAAACAAACCGGATAATTATCTCCTGACCCGGCCTCCGTGTTTTCAGTATTATTATTTTCCTGGTCTGAATCAGGTTAATTTCAGGCGATTGTTTTGATTGGCCTGTTTTTTTTAGATAGGCTCTATTTTGCTGGAAACGTGGGAAATGTGCAAATCTTCTCACTTAATATGTAATGATCAGGCCGGTATAAAGAACCATCTTTGCATCAGAACTTAATTCATCAGGATGGTGCAGGATTCTGATATTCGTGACAATGCAAAGCACCACCCCAAATACACGGGTTTGTTAAGCTAGCTGTTGCTCCGTGTCAACACAAATAATTTTTTCTTTAATGTTCCTTAAAAAAATAAAATAATGAAAAAAACTAAATTGAATTTCCCGAAAAGGACAATGTTTTTTTTAGGGATAGCCATAGTGATGGTAGTTGCATTTAACTCATGTGCACAAAAAGCAATTTTTCAGACGTCTTCTGTAGTTCCGGCCGCTGAAGGTTATGTAACGGTGAAAACTGACAGAAATGAAAATTACAAAATAGAGATGGAGATCACCAACCTGGCTGATGTAGAAAGACTCCAGCCATCGAAAAAAAGTTACGTGGTGTGGCTGGAATCAGATCGCGGAGCTCCCAGAAATGTCGGTAGAATAATTACCACCGGCAGATTAAAAGTGTCTTTTGAGACAGTTGCCACTCTTAAACCAACCAGGCTATTTATTACAGCCGAGGAAAACGAAAATGCACAGTATCCCGGCTCAATGGTTGTTCTGACAACTGACAGCTTGAATTGATCGCATTCGCCGGTCCGGCAATTTTTATTATGCTGCATCCCGCTTGATTTTCTGGCCTGAGTAATGAATATATCTGATGGTTTGGGTGATAATTTGGTTGTTATATTGCTGAATTAAACCCAAACGATCAGATAGTTTTCAAAGGTTATGGTTTATGGGGTGGGATCTGCCGGGTCACAGGTCTTCCAGGTTTCGCGAACGCTTCTGTTTCATTTTTTTATAAAAAGACGGGGTGACACCTGTAAACTGCTTGAACTGGTTGGATAAATGGGCTACGCTGCTGTAGTGCAATTTCCAGGATATCTCAGAAAGGCTAAGTTCATCGTACAACAGTAATTCCTTAACCCGTTCGATTTTGTGTTCAATAATAAAATGCTGCAGACTAATGCCTTTTACTTCAGAGAAAATATTAGAGAGGTATGAATAATCATAACCCAGTTTTTCGCTCAGATAATCGGAATTATTCACATCGGGAAGTTCATCCGTGTAGTGGATCATCTCTATGATCAGTATCCTGATCTTCTCCACCAGGATACTTTTTTTACTTTCCATCAATTCCAATCCCCATTTATGCAAGTTCGCTTTCAGCTGTTCACGTTTGTCACCGGTTATTTCTTCCGGGATCTCTACCTTGCCAAGATCAATATTTTTAAATTGCAGTCCCAGTTTTTGAAACTCCTGTTGCACCACCATCCTGCAGCGCAGGCTAACCATATTTTTAATATAAATATCCATAAACCAGAATTACCACCCTAGATCAGGCTAAGGTTAAATTTACTAAAATTTAATTTAATCGCTGGTATTAATTAACCCCCGGGGTGTTATCAGATCAGAGCGCCGGTAGAACATCAGCGCCTGGTAAAACAATATAACCGGCCGGTTTCCGGAAATCAATCCCGGTAA
>SLGC01000339.1 GCA_007123885.1 Bacteroidales bacterium
ACATTTTTCCTATTAAAAAAACTATCCCCATTTTTCTCATTTATCACTTGAATATCCTTCTAAAGCCACGGAATACAAAGGATCTAGCCTATATCATAAAGAATTTCGGGGTAAGTCCAAATTATGATAAAATAACATTAGGCAAGCCATACATAATCTTGATAGGACTGATGCACAGAGTAATAAGGATGACAGGTTGTGTCCTGATATCACCTGAATATAGAAAGGCAAAAATTTGTTCAGGGCAGTCGTTTAATCGTTCAAAAGGTGTTGTACCGGATCCAGGCATATTGATACAGGCAACATATATTTTGCTTGGCATTCAAAATAAATTAGTTTTGTTGTTGTTAATTTACCAAACCGCAATATCTGAGAAACCGAGCCGAAAAATGCTATGAACCGGATAAGAGTGTCTCCCACGGAAACTATTTTTACGGCAATAGCCTTTATTGTTGCATCCTGCGGCGTAACGGATTTTGATAACGTAACCGTTACGGAAGCAATCCCTGCAATAAGTCCTGACTACACCGGAGTAACCATTCCTCCCAATATTGCACCTATGAACTTCCTTATAAACGAAGAAGCAGATTATTTCAGGGTCGAGGTCACCTCCTCCGCCGGGGAAAAGCTTTCAATCTCATCCCGCAACGGCATCGTACGGTTCCCCGAAAGGAAATGGAGAAAAATAACTGGTAGTTCCCCGGGAGGAGATATCCAACTTAAGGTTTTTGCATACGACAGGGAAGAACAGAAAATGAGAAGCTTCCTGCCATTTTATATGTATATTGCTGAAGAACCAATAGATCCTTATCTGGTCTACAGGAAAATCCATCCTGGATATTACAGCTGGTACCGGATGAAAATTGTGCAACGGTCAACCGAAAGCTTCCGGGAAGAATCTATAGTGGAGAACCAGCTTCTTGACCATAACTGCATCAACTGCCACTCCTTCAACAGGAACGATCCGGAGACTTTCCTCCTGCATGTAAGAGGGTCCAGGGGAGGAACATATTTTGCCGGCGAAAACGGCCTGATTAAAAAAGAATTGAGGATTGACGGTATGCCGGCCAATGCCACCTATCCATCCTGGCACCCCTCAGGGAAATACGTGGCATTCTCAGCAAACGCTGTAAGGCAGAGTTTTTATGCCCATTCGGACAATAATATCGAGGTTTTCGACCTTGAGTCATCACTTGTTCTTTACGACGTGGAAAACAACAGCATATCTCAGCCGGGCGATGCGGATGCAGTTGAGTATATGCAGACTTTCCCGGACTGGTCGCCCGAGGGTGGGTATCTTTATTATTCGCGAACCAGGAAGCCTGATTTTGAGATCGATGCGGAAAATATAAAGACCATAGGTTACGATATTGCCAGGAGACCATTTGATCCGGCAACAGGATTGTTTGGTGAGCCGGAGATAGTTTTCGATGCTTCGGGATTGAATAAAAGCGCATCATTTGCCAAGGTCTCACCCGACGGCCGGCACCTGGTTTTCACACTCCATGATTGCGGAACCTTTCCCGTATGGAGCAGTGAAGCAGAACTATGCCTGCTTGACCTCCAAAGCGGGGAATTCTCAAAGCCCGATATAGGGAGCGATGACACCGAAAGTTATCATGGATGGTCGTCAAATGGAAAATGGCTGGTTTTCAGCAGCAAAAGAAAAGACGGGGTAAGTTCACGTCCCTATTTCTCATATTTCGGCTCTCTCAGTAAACCGGGAAAACCATTTGTCCTGCCGCAAAAGGACCCTTCACTTTACGACTGGATGCTGAAATCATTCAATCTTCCGGAGCTGGTTACCGGGGAAGTTTCCATCGGTCCCCGCGATTTTGAACGTGCATCTGAAAAAGAGTCTTTAAGGGCCTTACCGGTTGAAAACATGGTAACTCCGGCTGAATAGGTTCCGGGTCCGTTTATGGAAATGGTAAAATATGAACGAGCAAATAAATAATAACATTACCGCTTACACCCCTGTCATCTTCTTTATCCTAACGGCAGGGTATTTTATCTGGTTAGGCGAGTATGTCCTTTTTTTCCAGGAACAGGAAGCATTGTTCTTATACTCGGGTGAATACCTGAAGGAGTTCCTGGCCAGGCCGGGAGGAGCCGCTGAATATGCCGGGCTGTTCCTGACCCAGTTCTATTACCACCCCGCGATGGGAGCAATTATTCTCGCGGCAGTACTTACCCTTGCGGCCTTTCTTCTATTGTCTACCGGGAAAAGGATTGGCGCTGATCCGTTTTTTTTATCCGTGACCTTCATTATCCCCTCCTGCCTTCTTCTTCTTATGCAGACCCACTATTATCATCTGATGGTCTACAACCTCGGATACCTGGCAGTGCTGGCGGCATTTCGGCTCACGGCTGGCAAAGGAGGAAAACCTGTAATTATTCCGGCGGCATTGCTGTTTGTTTTACTGTATTATACAGGCGGAGGCTTTGCCTGGATATTTCTTGCGATGTGTGTCATCTCCATGGCAATGTACTCAAAAAGGAAGTCAGGATATCTGCAAACGGCTCTCCTGATAGCCACCGGAGGCCTTACCCTGTATATTTCCCGTTACTTAATTTTCACTGAGCCAACTGAAATACTGCTTACCAATCCCCTTCCTCTTGTCAATGACACCCGGCACAGGATATTGTATTATTTTCTTACAATTGTGGTGATATTATACCCTGTTGCAGCCCGGATAGAAATAAAAAAGAGATGGGGCAGCAGGTTTGCCGGGCACATCCGATCACTTTCAGCCCCTGCATGCGTACTGGCTGCCATTATCCTCGTGCTGACCTTGTATAACCCCCAAACTGCAAAAGTTATTAAGTTTCAGAAGCTGGTGTCGGATAAAGAATGGGATACCGTGATCAGGCTACACGAATCCTCGCCCTCAAGAAACCTTATTGGACAATTCTATTACAACCTGGCACTGGCTGAAACTAACCAGCTTTCAAACAGGCTCTTTTCAGGCAAGCAGGATTTCGGACCGACCTCCCTTATCCTGCCCTGGGGCGATGTCCACCTGAACAGGGGTGGGCTGTTTTACTATTCCACGGGTCTGATCAATGAGGCACACCGCTGGGCATATGAATCGATGGTAATATACGGATACAGGCCGCAAAATTTGATTTTGCTGGCAGAAACCAACCTTATAAACGGGAATTACCGGATAGCCGTAAAATACCTTTCCCTGCTCAAGCAGTCCTTCAATTACCGGGATATTGCCCTTCAATACGAAAAGCTTCTGGATAACCCCGAAGATGTAATGGCTCATCCCAGGCTCGGTGAAAAATCAGCATTGCGCCCGGTATTAACGGACTTTTTTATCGATACCGAGTTTCCCCAAAGAAATATTCCCATGCTCCTGGAGTCTAATCCCGGTAATATCAAGGCCTTTGAATACAAGATTGCCTGGCTACTCCTCACAAAGGAGGTTGAGGAAATAGTGTCACTGATACCCCGCATGAAGGAAATGGGATACACTGCGATTCCCAGGCATGTTGAGGAGGCGGCCCTGGTTTATTCAAACTTTACGGGCAGTCTGCCCGACCTGGGAGGTTTCCGTATTAGTGACGGGACCAGAACAAGGTTCGGCAATTATATATCTGCTTATAACACCATAGTTCAAAACCCATCAGCCGATCGTGCTATTATAGACAGGTTTGACAATACCTTCTGGTACTACCTGCATTTCTATTAATCCTGCCATCAGGAGTCAGCGTGCTAAACTGGCATAACCGGAAATTCATTGCGGACCTATAATTTGTAGTCCCCGACCCTGAATCAGACACAAATACGGATTCCCCAGGCCCTTTGTCCGGGTCGCTCGTCACGGCTTGTACCCGCTTATAATGGGATGGCCTCATGCCATAATGTAAGGGGAAGTTTTTTTTGTAGAAACACAGGTCTAATATAACGGGTAAACTTTAAGTCCGAAAAATTTGCTAATAATAAAATTATATATATCTTTGCAACCGTTTTAGCATAAGATAGATCTGTTATAGTAAGAATTCCTCATAATTAAACTTTCCTTTGAAGATTACTTCCTACCATCACTAATTTAGGCTGAATAATAATAACGCTGGAAAAACATTATCCCCTTGAACAGATGCACGGTTAATGTTTATTTAAGGCATTAATCAATTTATATAATTAAATGAAAAGAAGTGAATCGCCGGTTAAAAGGGCTCAGTGGGGTCAGTCAAACTTCAGAAAAAAATTATCCTTGAACCGAAAACCTACGGGAAGGGCTAATGGCCGGCCAGGAACCATCAACCCTATGGCATTTGTCAGAAAAGCAACAGAAAATAGTGAGGATAGCTATATTGCTTCACGCGATATAAAGAATTTACCCGTACACAGAAGCATTATCGCAAATTTGCTAAATAAGGGTTATCAAACACCAACAGAAATCCAGGACAGGACACTTGAAGCCATTCTCGAGGGGAAAGATCTCATGGGTTTAGCTCAAACCGGGACAGGAAAAACAGCTGCCTTCCTGGTTCCCCTGATCAATAACCTGCTAAATAACAAGGCCGCCTTCCAGGTTCTGGTTGTAGCACCGACCCGTGAGCTGGCCATGCAAACAGACAGCGAGTTCCAAAAGATTGCAAGGGGCCTGAACCTTTTTAGTATATCCTTAATCGGAGGGACAAGCGTTAATATGGATCTGCGTAAACTACGAAGGCCGTGTCACTTTGTCATTGGAACTCCGGGGCGTTTGACCGATATGGTGCGCCAGGGAGCTCTGGACCTGAATAATTTTACTACTATAGTTCTCGATGAATTCGACAGGCTCCTTGACATGGGCTTTTCCCAGGATATTAATCAACTTGTTGACGGAATGAGCAACAGGCAACAGACTATACTCTTTTCGGCAACCGAGGATAAGAGTCAGAAGCAATTATTAAACAAGTTGCTGGATAGTCCTGTTGAGATCCGCATACTAAAGGGCAATGCAAGTCCTGGTTCGATCGACCAGGATATAGTGAGTGTAAAAAATGGCGAGAATAAAATGGATGTTCTGCTGAGTATGCTGGGAGACAAGACTTTCGAGAAAGTTCTGGTTTTTGCCGAAACGAAGCGCTGGGTTAGCCGGATTTGCAGGGATCTTCGCCGGGCAGGCATTAAGGCAGACGAGATTCACGGAAATAAGTCGCAGAACTACCGGATAAATGCCCTGAATTCATTTAAGAAAATGAAGATCCAGGTGCTTGTTGCAACAGACGTAGCTGCCAGGGGACTTGATATATCCCAGGTATCTCATGTGATAAACTATCAGCAGCCCAGAAATATGGACAGCTACATACACAGGATTGGCCGTACCGGCAGGGCTGGAAGGAGCGGAAAAGCAATCACATTTATTAACTAATATTATATGTTTATCAAAAAATAACACTAGCTTTATAAAAGTAACAGAAAGTAAATAAGCGAACTAAATAATAACACAAAAACAATTATGAAAAAAGGGACAGTAAAGTTTTTTAACAACTCAAAGGGTTTTGGTTTTATTAAACCAGACGATTCGAGCGAGGATATTTTTGTTCACCAAAGTGGACTGATCCATGAAATTCAAGAAAATGATAAGGTTAAATTCGATGTTGAACGCGGGAAAAAAGGCATGAATGCAGTAAACGTTGAAATAATCGATTAATATCAAGCAGAACCAGTTTAAAAAGAGGCTGTCTCATTACCGGGATGGCCTTTTTTCAATCAGGTTTCACAGTCAGAACATCAGAAATCCGGATCCTGAAAAGTGAATGAGTTCATACACCCCCATACACCCCCTGTGGAGATATGGATGCTATAAAAATTTACTGTAATATTGCTTTACGCAACCATCAAACCCATGCCAGCGGGTGGGTTATCTGCAGCCTCAGGATGAGACTGTTTTAGTAGAAAAGACGGTGGATTTTGGCAAAGGTTTAAAAAATATTTACCTATGAAAAGGAGAATTTTATTTTGGATTATTGTTCCCATAGCAATGGGATGGTTTATTCCTTCCTGTGGTGAAAAGCGAAAAGTTGATGATGTAGCAGAATATATTTTGTGGTACGACAAACCTGCAGAGGTCTGGGAGGATGCCCTGCCGCTGGGAAACGGGCGTATAGGGGCCATGGTGTTTGGCTATACCGACACCGAGCGCATACAGCTTAACGATGATTCACTCTGGCCGGCCGACATGGGTTGGGATGATCCTGACGGGACTCCTGAAGACCTGGCACGTATCAGGGAACTTCTAATGGAAGGCCGCCACACAGAGGCAGATGAGCTGATGGTGGAAAAGTTCTCCAAAAAAGATATAATCAGATCACATCAAACCCTCGGTGAGCTTTACATCGATCTGGATCATTCAAATATCACACAGTACCGGCGGGACCTGGATATTTCCAAAGCCGTGGCAACGGTTTCATACAAGACCAATGGCGAGCAGGTTACCCGCAGGGTGTTTGTCTCGCACCCTCATCAGGTGATTGTGGTAGAACTCGCATCAGAATCCGCAACAGGCCTGAATGGAAGAATCCGCCTGGAAAGACCTGAAGACATGGGTACTCAAACGGCCGTGACCATAGCTGAGGCCGATGACCTGCTGGTGATGCGTGGTGAGGTAACCCAGCGCGGGGGTGTCATTGATTCCAGGTCCGCACCCATACACGAAGGAGTTAAGTTTGAAACCTGTCTGAAGCTCCGAACCGAAGGGGGCAGTGTTACAGGCGGAGACGGCTACCTTGAATTGCAGAACGTGAAAAAGGCTACACTGCTGATCGTCTCAAACTCATCCTGGTATTTTGATGATTACCGGTTGCAAAACAAGGAGGAGTTGCAAATACTTGAGAAACTGGATATGCAGTCTTTGCTTGATGACCATGTATCCGATCACCGGCAATTATTCGACAGGTTGGATTTAAAGCTCACCAGTGAACTGCTGGATTCTCTTCCGACCGATGTCAGGCTTAACAGAATAAAAGAAGGCAGTATTGATCCCGGTCTTGAAGCATTGCTTTTTCAATACGGGCGGTACCTGCTCATTGGCTCTTCGCGACCGGGAACCAACCCCGCCAATCTGCAGGGCCTTTGGAACCGGCATATCCAGGCGCCATGGAACGCCGATTATCATCTGAATATCAACCTTCAGATGAATTACTGGCTGGCAGATGTCACCAATCTCGGCGAATTGAACCAGCCCTTGTTTGACTTCATCGACCGGTTGGTGGTGAGCGGCCGGAGTACGGCCCAAAAGAATTTCGGATGCCGCGGCACATTTTTCCCGCATGCCACCGACCTGTGGGTCCCAACATGGATCCAGGCCCGGACAGCTTACTGGGGCAGCTCTTTTGGTGCCGCGGGATGGATGGTGCAGCATCTGTGGCAGCATTATCTTTTCAGCAATGACAGCACATTCCTCCGCGAAAGGGCCTTCCCTGCCATGAATGAGGTGGCACAATTTTACAGCGACTGGGTAATCGAAGACCCGCGTGACGGCACCCTGGTGTCCGCACCCTCCTCATCACCCGAAAACAGGTTTATTGATCAGAATGGAGAGCCGGTTACATTATGCCTGGGAGCGGCAGTTGACCAGCAGATTATAGCTGAAGTCTTTGACAACTACATGGCTGCCTGCCGGATACTGGATATGCACACCGACCTGCTGGAAACTATCATAGAGCAGAGAAGCAGGCTGCGGGAAGGATTCGTTCTGGGCAGTGATGGCCGCATCCTGGAGTGGGACAGGGAGTATCCCGAATATGAACCGGGCCACCGGCACATGTCACATCTGTATGGCTTCCATCCCGGTATAAGTGTCACCAAATCATCTGCACCGGAACTGTTTGATGCAGTCAGAAAAACCCTCGATTACCGCCTGGCGCATGGAGGTGCCGGCACAGGATGGAGCCGTGCCTGGCTCATCAACTGTGCGGCCAGGCTGCTGGATGCGGAAATGGCCCATGAGCATATCCAGTACTTCTTCAGGGAATCCATTTACAACAATCTTTTCGATGCACACCCGCCATTCCAGATAGATGGCAACTTCGGATACACTGCCGGCGTGGCAGAGATGCTGTTACAATCGCACGAAGATAATATCATCAGGATATTGCCTGCCCTTCCCGAAGCCTGGACGTCGGGACATGTGACGGGACTGAAAGCCCGGGGCGGCCTGACGGTCGACATCTTTTGGCATAACGGAAAGGCAAGTGAAGTGATCATCCATTCTGAAAAGCCGGGTGAGACAAGCCTGATGTACAATGATCAGGCCAGGGTTGTTCAGTATCAAAGGGGTAAAACAAAACTGAAAATACAGGAACTATCCTCTTTAATGAATTAAAATTTGATGACCACAGGTCAATTCCCTTGATTATCCCTCGATATCAAATACTACTATTGCATCCCCCCTCCTTACATACATTTTCCCTTTCCGGATAACGGGATGTGAAAAATGTTCACCGGAACCAATATTAATTTCGGTTTTGCCTGTAATTTCAAGTTTCTCCGGGTTCGGTCTTACAAGGAATATCTCTCCCCTTTCGGTATAGCAATACAGCCTCCCATCTGCATAGATCACCGTACCCCGGTCAATATCCCTGACCGAAAACATTGTCTCCCCGCTTTTCCAGTCAACACATAGCCATCTTCTGTCCATATATGAGCAAGAGAAGATATAATCATCTATAATTACTGCCCCTCCAAGGGACGGGCTGAGTTCCATGTTTTCCCAGGTCACATCAATACTGCTGCCATCAGTATTTAACTTTAGTTTTACACAACCGGATTCCCTGACAGAAAAAGCGAAGATATATCCGTCCTGGAATATCGGAGTATTGGCATGTATTCGGTTAGTATTGGTGATAGGATGGGACCAGAGAAACTTTCCGGATTCAGCATCCAATCCGACTAAATGATGTTCCATATGTGTTACAAAAACCTTCCGGTCAGCCAGTTCAACAATAAGAGGAGAGCAATACGCAGAAAGTTCGCCTTTGCCTGTGCCGGGGCTTGACCAGATAATTTCGCCGGTAAACCTGTCAAGGGCAACAATATTATGTTCTTTGCCCCCAGCTGCAAAAAATATCCTGTCACCATCAATAAGAAGATTCTCGGTAATACCCCATCGTATGTTGCTGCTACCAAAATCTATGACAGCATTTTTAGACCAGATCTTTTCACCTGTATCAGCTTCAAGACATAAAATTTCCCCCATCCCGGTTACCAGATACAGTAAATCATTTGCTATAACCGGAGTTGACCTGCTTCCGGGGTAAGACTGGTAAAATTCGGGTCCATATTCATAACTTTTTATAAATCCCCCTACTTCTGACAGAATAAATACATAGCCTGTACGACCTATCATACCTGTAAGATAGATCCTGTCATTCGCGAATGAAGGTGATGAATAACCCTGACCAAGCCCCTCGAACGACCAGAGTATTTCCGGACCTTCATCCGGCCACTCACGGAGCAATCCGGTTTCCGGATAGATCCCGTTTCTTTCCGGTCCGCGCCAGGATGTTACCAGCTGGGCCGAAGCAGACAATGATATGAATTGAATTACAATACAACAAAGAAGAAGAAATATTCTCATTTTACAACCCGGTTAAATATGTAATTATCGCAGATGTGAAAATACAGAAAATATTTTGTGATGATAACACTTATTGTTTGATTTCATTATGTAAAAAGCCTGTGACAGTAGTCATATAAAACCAGTCAAACAATGCAACCACATCCCGCTTGCATTCCTGCTTTTAAAATAGTAAATTTAATTTTCTCAGTGTGTTCGGAAAAAAGCCATGATCGAATCTGAAAAATGACAAAAGACGCAGATATTTCCCGTGAAGACTTTTTAAGCTGGGCTTTGGAAAAAATGAACATGCGCCGGAGAGGTTTCAAAAAGGTGCGCAAACAGGTATTCAAGCGAATCAACAGGCGGATGGATGAACTTGGTATTGAACTTTATGCCGGTTACAAAACTCATCTTGAAAACAATCCTGGTGAATGGAAGATCCTTGACCGGATGACGCATATTACGATTTCCAGGTTTTTCAGGGATAAAAGGACCTGGGAGAAACTGGCTGATAATATCATTCCTCAGATCACACAAAATGCTGCAGAGAATTCAAGACCGGTAAGATGCTGGTCGGCCGGTTGTGCTTCCGGCGAAGAACCCTACAGCCTTGCCATCCTCTGGAAGGAAAAGATAGAACCTGCATATCCTGGTATATCGTTGGAACTTATTGCCACTGATGCAGATACAACCATGCTTGAGAGGGCCGGGAAGGCATGCTACAGCATGGGATCAATTAAAGAAATGCCCGTAGAATGGTTAAACAGGGCATTTCATAGAAAAGATCAATATCTTTGCCTGAAAAGACAGTACAGTAGCATGGTAGAATTTCTACTGCAGGATATAAGATATGAATTACCTGATGGAAAGTTTGACCTTGTATTTTGTAAAAATCTTGTTGCAATGTATTTCAAAAAAGAGCTGGCTACTGAAGTTTTTAACAAAATAAGCAGCAAAATGGAAAAAGGTGCATTTTTAATACTTGGCAGCCACGAAGAATTTCCTCTTGATCTTGTATCCAATATAAGGGAGTTCAATAAAACCTTCAATATTTTTCAGCGAATATGACCTGATTCGCCTCACATGATTCCATGCACTTTAATAGTCTGTGAACAGCATCCTCTTTATACCAGGATAAATTATAAAAAACATAGTTAACATTTATAGCAAATATTTGTTTGTATTTGAAAGATTTAACAACATAATCAGATGATTAAAAAAAGGTAAACAAAGATCTCCTGAGATTGAAACTTCTGCGTTCCTTAACATCCGGAAATGACAATTAAAATAGTATACAATAATTAATTGATTACCCTTTCTATGAAAATTATTCCTTTTATAGCAGTATTGGCTTTATTCACTCAAAGCTACTCCCAACAAAGGCTAAATTCATCCTTATCTCAAAACACTCTTTTACAACAGCCGGAAATAGCAGAAATTGAAATGATAGGCGGTTGGGATTTTAATATAAACCTTCTTCCCTACTCTTTCATTGAAGGCACAGGAATGCGTCTTGGCTCGAAGGTTACACTTTTTCAGGAGGCTACGTGGGAGGATATAAATAATAATAATAATAATATCCTTTTTGATTCCCGGACTGATTACGGGGACAGGATAGTGCCAATTATCAGTGATCCGGAATACACAATTCCTTTTAACATAAGTGCCGGTTATACATATAATGAAATGCGGATTGGCCTTTCCTGGCAGCATCTGTCAACCTCCTATTCCGAATCGGGAATGGTTCCGGGCCTTGATTTCAGGGAAGAAGAGCAATCAGAATTTTTTAGTTACGGGTTGGTCAGCTTCTGGAACATGGGATGGGACCTCCATGCTTCCAGGGGTTTCCCGGCTTCATGGGTAGAAGGTTTCAGGGATCTGGACAATAATGAGCAAGCAGATTACCAGATTGAGACATCGCCGGAGGAGGGTGCAACATTATGGGATGTGACACATAACACCTCTTTCAATAATTTCCAGCTTTCATTAACTCATCCTCTGTTGAGGACGGGTAACATGAGGTTGAATATGACAGGTGGAATTAATTATGGCAGATGGACCGATAACCTGGAAAAGAGGCTTGATATCACTGCCTACAGGGCATTTACCGATAGATGGACAGAATTGTTACCTCTTGAAGAAGAGAATGATTCGATACTGGTGGAAATATTCTGGACTGATGTTTTCCATAATGAAATTACCCTTGAAACAAATTCAGGATCTGAATTTAATGCATTTGGTATCCTGGCAGGTTTTCAGGCAGATCTGAGAATATTGCCTCTTCTGTCCCTGGAAATTAACGCAGGGGCTTCATCTTTAAGCGGCATTGCAAGATTTTCCGGGACCGGTATTGATATAGACGATATCGCTGAAATAATTGAAATCAGCTTTTTTGATACCGATGGGAACCATCTTTTTACTGATCAGGAGGAAAGTACTGACTTCCTGTCGGGTGAATTTGATTTGCCAGAGTTCAACAGATCTGTACTTTCGGTGAATTATTTCATGAATCTTTCCGTCAGTTATGAAATAATTGGCAACGTTTCCTTAAGGGCGGGTTACTGGTACTCCCAGTGGACTGATCTTCCCGGAGCACCCCGGTGGACTTATTCGGACAGGCAGACAAGGCCTTACGGGGCTTTTGCGGTGGAAGAAAGCTGGGAGAAGGAAAGAAGATCACCCTTGTCGGTGTCGGGATTCAGTTTTGGCCTTGGATTGAGATTTTGATCCGGAAAGTTGGCGAAGTATTTGTATCAGCATCGGGATTCAGTTTTGGCCCTGGATTGAGATTTTGATCCGGAAAGTTGGCGAAGTATTTGTATCAGCATCGGGATTCAGTTTTGGCCTTGGATTGAGATTTTGATCCGGAAAGTTGGCGAAGTATTTGTATCAGTATCGGGATTCAGTTTTGGCCCTGGAGTGAGATTATGATTTCAAAGCCGCTTTAAATAGTTTTCATATCCGGCCATAAGTGCATTGAAAAGCAATTCTCCAACAATGGCTGAACCCCGGTATGAAAAATGGGTATAATCACGCTGCCCCAGGGGCGGGTTGGCAGCCACCCAGGCTGGCATTGAATTTTTTCCTCCCATCGCCTCATACAGATCCCAGAAAGGCACACCGGCACGGAAAGCAGCTCTTTTTTGTGCATCTCTTATCATCTCGATATTGGGATATGATTCATAATATCCACCAGGCATCCTGGCCGACATATCTGAAACTCCTATTACCATGATGCTGATATCAGGGCAAAGCGATTGCAGGAATGCAATTTGCCTGAAGAGTGAATTCTCATAATAAGAATAATCATCAACTACATTTGGAACAACATTAACACCGAATTGCAATATTATAAGGCCTACATTCATCTCACTGATCATTTGCATCATGATGTTTTTATCGGTGCGGGTAAATTCAAGACCACTGCTGCCCCTAAGAGGAATATTATTTACAGCAACCCCCTGGGAATCATCAATTGATAATGAATATATCTCGGGAGGATCCATTCCCGAAATGTAAAACGAGTATTCTTTTGCATCCTGCGGCAAAGTCAGTGAAATTCTTACCAGTGAATCGGCAGGAGCTAAGCTCTCCGAACTGATTACTTTCCCGTCAGCTTTAACCTCCATTAAAAAAGGCTGATCATTGAACCCTAAAAAAACCGATAACTCCTTCATTCGTTGCAAACGGCTGTAACCAATACCTGAAGGTCTCAGAGTCAGTGATCCTTCTGTTTCCCGGCCGGTATTATCTTTATCAAGCAATGAATAAGAAAGCAGCAGCCCGTAACGGTTATGCCTTTGCTGCCCCCTTTCAAGCGGAGTGTAACGGGTCCATCTTCCGGAAGGATTGATACGCACTGCAGCAGTATGCGGAACAGGTGAAAATAACGGGAACATACCTATACCGGAACCCCCGAATTTTACCTGCAGCCGGTTTCGCAGAACGGAACTTATCCTGTCATTCTCGATCTGGGAATCTCCGTAATGAAGCACCCTTACAAGGTTGTTCCTGTCCTTAAGATCATGAAGTGATTTAAAAAAGATATCAAGAGCTGTGTCATTTTCAGAATATTCAATTGTTTGAATATAACCGCGCAATAATCCCTCATCAGCAACGGTGCCGGGAGGATTAGCCATTTCTTCGCCCTGATCCGGTTCAGCTACAGGAACCTCAGGCTCCGCCGGTAAGTTATCAGGTTCTTCTGAAACAATAGAGCCGGGATCATAACTATCGGTGAAAATTGATATATCGGCATATTCGGGAGGTTCAGGAGAAATAATCTCCGTGATAGAAGGAAAATGCAGCACCAGTTGTCCGATCCGGACACCCTGGGGTGGAAATACCAGCGAAATAGAAGTAAATATCAATAAAACCTGGAAAAATAGCCAAAGAATACGGGATGGTTTGATACTTTTCTTCATATACCTGAAGTATCGTTACACATAATAGCAGTATATTGAAATTGCACAACCATTCCCCGCCTAAAAACCGGCAGCATAACAGCCTGGCAATTAATGCTCTAACTGAGCAAGTAATGTCAGCTCGAGGGCTTGATCCTCAATCTCTGTCCCGGATAAATACGGCTGCTATTTGTAAGCTGGTTAAGGCGCCTGATATCGCTGTCGCTTACACCGGGAAACTGCCGGGCGATATCCCATAGCGTATCCCCCTGGCGTACTGTGTAGTACAGGTAATCTCCGCTTGCTACTGTAACCGGCGGCTGGTTTACCGAAGCTGCCCTGCCCCTTCTTGCCTGTTTGGCAGCAAAGCTCAGTGTATTCACTTCATTGTAATAATCTGTCTGGCCGGAAGGTACGAAAACAACCAGTCTTTGCCCGGGACGTATGATATTACCCCTTATATTGTTCCAGTTCCTGAGATCCTGCACCCGGACATTGAACCAGCCGGCTATATATCCAAGGTTGTCACCCTGTTTGACAGAATAATTTACGGCAGTTCGGCCGGCAGGCGGTGTGCCGGCATTGACTGTTGCAGCAGTTACAGGTGAGACCGTCAGGTTTGCACGGTTCAGGTAATGATCGGCCATATAGTTAAAAATACTATCCTGGTGGTCAATGAACTTTGAGGTATATCCTACAGGCAGCCTCAGGGCATAGGGCCGTGTATGGGCAGGAATTATATCCCGTCGATACTGTGGATTGATATCCCTTAGTTTTTCAACAGGCAGGTCAAGAACTTCTGCAACCTGCATAAGATGCATTTCACGGTCTATCATGATTGTATCGGTAAACAACGGGAATTCTGTGGCTACAGGAACAAGGTTGTGTTCACGGTAATAGGTCATGGCATAGGTGGCTGCGATAAAAGCAGGCACATAGCCCCTGGTTTCCCTTGGAAGATGATAGTAGATCTCCCAATAGGTTCTTGATCCTCCGGCACGTCTGATAGCCCTGTTCACGTTGCCGGGACCGCAGTTGTATGCTGCAAGTGCAAGTGTCCAGCAATCATAAATATTATACAAATCCCTCAGGAAACGTGCTGCAGCATGAGTCGATGCAAGGGGATCCCTTCTTTGGTCGACCAGTGAATTCATCTCAAGATCATACATTCTGGCTGTTCCGAACATGAACTGCCAGATGCCGGTTGCCCCCGCTCTTGACACAGCCCGGGGATTAAGGGCTGATTCTACTACAGGAAGGTATCTTAGTTCAAGAGGCAGATCGTAATAATCGAGGACTTCTTCAAAAAGTGGAAAATAGTAATCGGTCAGACCGAGCATCACTTCGACCTGTTCTCTTCTGTTCCTGGTATATACATGTATGAAATTCCTGACTATTGGATTAAATGTCATATCAATTACCGATATTATATTACCAAGCCGCTCAATATAGACCGAATCGGGAAAAACGGGAACTACTTTGTTGGCAGTATCCCTTTCAAGCAATCCGAGACTGTAGAGCGGTGCATTCCTGACAAACCAGAGGTTAAGCAAACTGTCCAGATTGTTTTCAAAATTCAGATTGACCTGATCGGAAATTGTGCTGGGGTTTACGGTGGAATCGGGAGCCTGTCTGGAATACCCGTCGAAAGAAAGAACCAGTATGACAATAAGAACGGAAATTGATTTCATCGGCAATAGCTTTTTAATTTGGGTTGTTGAAATTTGAGATTAATGGTCAGTTCAAGGATTAAATTTATTTGATTATTATTTTACGTGCAAATTGTTTCAGTGTTTCAAATCCATACCATTCCCGCTGAATCTCCCTCGTAAGAGATCGTTCTTGTTGAAATACAGCACATGAAGAATGGATAGGAAAAAAAGACTTACCTGCAAATATATTAAAAATTTAAACTGAACCTAATTCCGATTCCAATTTGTCCGTTTCGTCCTGCAACAGGCATATCAATTCCCTGGAATGAAGGTCCGGCTTTCATGCCAAGCTCCTCACTTACATCAAATTCAAGCAAATGAGCATCGACTGTGGCATCAATAATGTTCAGTGCATAGAACAAGGTAGCCCAGATCACGGTCCTGTCACGCTGACGACGATAATAATCCTTGAACCGGTTGAGAACATCAGTAGTATATCTGATATCATGGGCAAATTCATCTATGGTTTCAGGATTGCCATCCATCCGGAAATCCAGTGCATTCCGGTACCTTACAAATTCTTCGTGGGTAAACATGGCATACCATCCCAGGCCGGCAAACCCTGCATAGACGATAGGGATCTTCCAGTACTTACGGTTATAAAACTGCCCCATGCCGGGCAATACAGCTGAATACATGGCTGCCCTGAGCGGGTCGGGAGTGAAAGTGGAAGCCGGTTCTTCCGCGGGGTAAATATTGTTATCCGCAACATGTTCCTGTGCAAAAGAGTCCAGGTAACTGCCCGTCAATAACAAATGCACCAGCATTATTATTAAAAAAATTCTGCAGATATTGTTCAAGATAGAAAAATGTTCAGTTACTTCAGGATAAACGAAGATTTGAACCGCTTAAGTATTCAGGTTGTCAAGTAATCCGACAATCCTTTCAAGTTCCTCGTTGGAAGTAAACGGAATTATAATTCTACCCTTCCCCTTATCATTTCGTTTGAATTGTACTCCAGTACCAAAAAAACCCGAAAGATGTTCACGTAGCGAATCATATTCCGGATTTTCCTTTTCGGCTGCAGGCTTTCTTTTGATCTCTTCCTTTTTTTCGCTCAGGTTCCTGACAAGTTCTTCAACTTTTCTTACTGACAGGTCTTCATTGATAATCTTATTATAAATATCCAGTTGCCGCATTGGATCGTCTATATTGATTATTGATTTTGCATGACCCATGCTGATCTGCCGGTGCTTTATTCCCAGCTGTATTTCAGCAGGTAGTTTAAGGAGCCTGATATAATTGGAAATAGTAGAGCGTTTTTTTCCTACCCGTTCGCTGAGACTTTCCTGGGTGAGATTGCATTCATCCATAAGACGATGATAACTGATTGCAACCTCAATTGCATCCAGGTCTTCCCTTTGTATGTTCTCGACAAGGGCCAGCTCCAGTAATCCCTGGTCATCAGCTGTCCTTATAAAGGCAGGAATAGTTTCCAGTCCTATCATACCGGCTGCCCTGAACCGTCTTTCACCGGCAATGAGCTGATATTTGCCACCTCCCTTGTGCCTGAGAACGACGGGCTGAATGATACCAAGTTCCTTTATTGATGTAGCAAGTTCCTGCAAGGATTCTTCTTCAAAGCGGGTTCTTGGCTGTAATGGGTTTGCTTCAATCAGGTTTATATCTATCTCATCATGCCCTGAGGAGATATGATCCCTTTTACGTGGTTCCTCATCGGTTATCAGTGCGCTAAGTCCTCTTCCCAAAGCATTTTTCTTTGCAGCCATTATTTAATGTCACTTAATGTTATATATAAAATCTATTCAATTATTTTTTCGACATTATTGATCCGGGTTTTTCCGTTTTTTTGCAGAACCTCCCTCCCCAGATTAAGATAATTGACAGCTCCATTGGAATTGATATCATACATCAGAACAGGCTTGCCAAAGCTGGGTGCCTCACTTAACCTGATATTCCGCTGAATGATAGTTTCAAATACCATTTGCTGAAAGTGTTTTTTTACCTCATCAACCACCTGGTTCGATAACCGCAACCTTGCATCATACATGGTAAGAAGAAAACCTTCAATTTCAAGAGCCGTATTAAGCCGGTTTTGAACGATTTTGATTGTATTGAGCAATTTCCCAAGTCCCTCAAGCGCAAAATATTCACACTGCACGGGGATCAGCACGGAATCGGATGAAGTGAGCGCATTCAGGGTTATCAGCCCCAGGGAAGGAGAACAGTCTATCAAAATAAAATCATATTTGTCTTCGATCTTCCCGATTACTTTTTTAAGTATCTGCTCCCGGTTGGGAAGATTTGTCATTTCTATTTCAGCGCCAACCAGATCAATATGTGAAGGTATGAGATCAAGCCTTTCGATTTCGCTGTTAAGAATAATCGAATTCGGATCCACATCATCAATAAGGCATTCATAGATGCTGGTTTTTATAGTCCTGATATCAAATCCTATGCCCGATGTAGCATTAGCCTGTGGATCTGCATCTATTAAAAGTACCTTTTGTTCAAGCACAGCCAGACTGGCGGCCAGGTTAATTGCCGTGGTAGTTTTTCCCACTCCACCTTTCTGGTTGGCAAGTGCTATTACTTTCGCCATTTAAAATCCTTTTTAAGAAAACTTGAGCACAATAATAACTTAAATTCTTGTAAAGTCA
>SLGC01000186.1 GCA_007123885.1 Bacteroidales bacterium
AGGGCAGCACAAATTCCGGCTTTTGCTTCACACCACGATTATTTTGTCCCTCAGCCATTCCACCATCAGGAAATGACCGCTCATGAAACAGGCAGGTTAAAACATGAAAGTCCCTTAATTATACAGGTTTTGAACATGGATCAAAAGGTTACTACGTGGCCAATTAAATATTTTAAAATGAAGGAAAAGTCGGAATAATTTCAGAACTTTATTGTAGCCTTGCCTTATTATGGCAGAAGTGGACAGG
Organism: Bacteroidales bacterium; assembly: GCA_007123885.1. GTDB lineage: Bacteria > Bacteroidota > Bacteroidia > Bacteroidales > PUMT01 > PXAP01. The sequence continues at coordinate 248 of SLGC01000186.1, forward strand.
GAAAACAGGACAATATACGGCATAAAGGTAATGTAACAGCAAAAAATAATGATCAATAAATGAACTGGGATTTTTACCTTGGTTTTCTTATTACAATGCTTTCAATAATCAATCCCGTGGGCATAGTCCCAATGTGGAGCGAGTTGACCGGCGACATGAATAAGAAAGCCAGAAAGCACACCGCATTTTTGCTGGTGCTGACTGCTATTTCAATTTTATTTGTTTTCCTGGTAGCCGGTCGTCCGCTCCTGGATTTCTTTTCAATCGAACTACCTGTTTTCCGTGTCGCAGGAGGGATCCTGTTGCTCAGGGCCGGGCTTGCAATGGTGAGCGGCTTTGGCGAAAAATCTATTCATCAGGATGAAGAAAATAAAGATATAGGGGCAATAGCAATTAACCGGTACAAAAAAATACTGGTTCCCATGGCAATACCACGGCTGGCGGGGCCGGGAAGTATCGCAACAGTTATACTTTTTTCCTCAGAGGCCGTCGTCATTGATTATTTTGTGCTTGCCATAGTAATCGTTCTTGTTATGACCTTGCTTTTTTTTACTTTCGTGAAATCGCACTGGATGGAGAAACGCGTAGACAGGCTGATCTTCACCGTACTGACAAAATTGTTCGGCATTATACTTGCCGCTATTGCTTTTCAGTTCATGGTGGAAGGTATTGGTGAGGTGTTCCCGAACCGGGGGTAACCCGGCAACCTCTTTAGACCTGAGTCGTCTTGAGAGGACTTTAAACCTGCGTGCATTGAAAAACTTAACATCTGATAAATACCACATATGGACTGGAATCTATATCTGAATTTTTTTGCGGCAATGTTTGCCATCGTAAATCCAATCGGCATATGGCCGCTATGGAGTGAACTGACTGATGATGTCAAAACAAAAAAGATACGCAGGGATATAGCATATATGATCATTTTCTCATCCTTGCTGATCTTGTTGTTGTTCTTTTTCTCCGGAAGGTACCTGCTGGACTTTTTCAGCATTGATCTTCCTGTTTTCCGGATAGCCGGGGGCATTCTGCTGCTGTTAACGGGAATCTCAATGATTGAGGGCTCGGCAACAAAATTATCTGAAAGGAATGAGCAAGGTGATAATGAAATGGAGATGGCTAAAAAGAGATTCAGAAAGATCATCGTCCCACTCCTGGTTCCCGCACTGGCAGGCCCGGGGTCCATAACAACAGTGATCCTTTTCGGGGCCTATGCTGTAAACTGGCAGGATTACCTGGCACTGACAGTTATAATAGTTCTCACTTTCCTTGTATTAATGATTGTTTTTGAGAGTTCCTATTTCCTTGAGAAAAAGATTGATCATGTCGTTTTCAATGTTTTCACAAGAGTCTTCGGCATTATAGTCGCCGCCATAGCAGTGCAGTTTATCGTGGAAGGGTTGGGACAGGTTTTTCCAGGGTGGACAGGATGAGGGGTTTTTTGGTCCTCCGGAAAAAAAATGAATGTGGTTATAGTTTATCCGATTAATAAAGTGTATTTTGTTCAAAAAGTAGATTTACCAGCTTCTTAGGGCAGAAGATGGTTCTATTTATTGATATAAACAGGTAATTCTTTAACTTTTTAATAAGGAGGAACATCAATGAAAAATATTGTATTCATCATTTTCCTTACAGCTATAACCGTATTATCGGGTAGTTGCAGTTCCGGTAAAATTGAATTCATACAACATGAGGACCGTATAGATGTTATGACTGAAGGCAAGTTGATTGCAAGCTACCTTGTCGGTCAACAGATTACAAAACCCGCTCTCTATCCGGTACTCACCCCTTCATCCGATACGGTTACCCGGAGCTTCCCGTTCGATATTAAGGAGGGTGAAAGCAGGGATCATCCCCATCATACCGGTGTCTTTTTTACATACGGCGCAGCCGGTGAAGTAAATGGCAACAATTACTGGGCAAATACACAGCACCGGTATCCTTCTGCCGGAAACGAAACACCTCCTCCCATCAGGCTCGACAGGATAATCCACTTAAAGAGCGGCAGAAACAAAGCTATTTTAAAGTCGGTTAATATGTGGGTAGACAAAAACGACAAACCTCTTCTCGAAGAGAACAGGGACATGGAATTCATGGTATCTGATGATGAATATAAAATCGATTTTACCATAACTTTAAAGGCTGTCGATACTACCGTAACCTTTGGTGACACCAAGGAGGGGATGTTCGCCATCAGGGTGGCCGATTGGCTGGCAGAAAATGCCAGGGGAACCCGTTATATAAGTACGGGAGAATATCTTAATGCATCGGGCGAAAGAACCGACAGGAATGTCTGGGGAAGACGCTCGGAATGGATGCGCCTGGAAGGGGAGAAAGACGGCAAAAGATCAGGAGTCGTTATATTTCATCACCCGGAAAGTGTCAATTTCCCAACCTATTGGCATGCAAGGGGCTACGGCCTGTTCGCCGCAAACCCCCTGGGACAGTTTGATTTTCAAAGAGACAGGGGTGAAGAGAGTCCTCAGCATTTTTCACTTACCCTCACACCGGGCGAATCTGCACTTTTCAAATTCAGGATGGTTATATATGACGGTACAAGGGACAAGGAACGACTCGACCGGGAATTTGAAAATTTCAGTACCATCTGACCCGGCTTAAGGTAACCGGATTATGCAGCCCGGCAAAATCAGATATTCAGTGGCCTGATCCTGGGTATCAGCAGATGAATTATAGCAAGGGCAATGAAATACCCGATGGAGGCAACAAAGAAGGGTATCACATAACCATCCATACCCGCAGCCTCCAGGGAACTTCCGACAAGATATGCAGCCAGCGCCCCGCCGGCTGCACCGGCAAATCCTCCTATGCCGGTGACTGATGCTGTAGCCTTCCGGGGGAAAATATCCGACATCAGGCTGAATATGTTGGCCGACCAGCCACAATGACCTCCTGCAGCAAGAGCTATCAAGGCTACTGCAACCCACATATTGTCGACATGGGGAACCAGCATTACGGGAAGGGCAAAAACGGCACAAATGAAGAAACCTGTTTTGCGCCCCCTGTTCAGCGACCATCCTGATTTCAGGAATCTGGAGGTAAGCCAGCCAAGAAAGATACCTCCCACCCAGGAAACGAGATAAATTGTAAAGAAAGGCAGGCCGATGTCCTGAAGGTTAAGTCCGTATTTCCCGTGCAGGAATTTTGCGCCCCAGAAGAGATAAAACCACCAGATGGGATCTGCCATGAACTTACCCACACATATTCCCCACATTTCCCTGGTCTTCAACAGATCAAGCCATCTCACCTTCTCATTTGTCTCCCCGGAATTGTCGCTGTTGATGTATTTGAGTTCTTCCTTTCCAACACGTTTGTGATTTTCCGGCTTCCTGTAATACAGCAGCCAGAACACTATCCATAACGCGCTGAAAGGCAGGGTCCATAAAAAAGCTGCCCGCCAGTTGTTGTTAAATGCCAGGACAACCAGGGGAATGATAAGTGGTGACAACAGAGTTCCAACATTTGCTCCTCCGTTGAAAAGGCCCACGGCAAAAGCCCTTTCCTTGCGGGGAAACCATTCTGAAAGGACTTTGTTGGCAACGGGAAAATTGCCCGACTGCCCCACTGACAAACCGGCCCTGAAAATGGCAAATCCAACCCATGATGCCGCCAGGGCTGTCAGTCCCTGGGCCGCGGCCCAGAGGCTTACTGATGCTGCGTATCCGGATTTGGTACCTATCCGGTCCACTACCATGCCTGCAACCAGGAAACACAATGCATAACCGATCATAAAGACACTGTTGATATTGCCATATTGCTGCTCTGTCCACCCTATCTCCTCCTGAAGAAATGGAGCCATTATGCCAAGTGCAGAACGGTCAAGATAGAGCAATACAGTTGCCAGAAATAGGAAAATCAAGATAACCCACCTTACGTTAACGTTGTGCAGGGTTGGATTCATTTGCAAATATTCAATGTTGGAAAAAAGACTCTCATGACAGGTATAAAAGGATCAAGATGATTCTCAATTTATTTTGATGCCGGTATACAGGAATCGACCCTTCATTCATACTTTTTCAGGAACGATGAAGGGTGCCCGGTATTGCCTGGTCAACAATGCATCGGCATCGGGGGCATTGATGAACTTCATCCTGACAGGATCAAATTCAAGGGATCGTCCCAGTCTGTAGGAAATATTACCCAGATGGATAAGTGCACATGTATAAAATCCTTCGCGGATATCACCATTGGCAAGATCCTGATTACCCTCCCGTATGGCATCGATAAAAGCCTGATAATGATTCCCCAGGCCTCCTCCGCTTGCTCCTTCAGAAAGTTCTCTTCCGTTGTAAACCTGCCAGTTGTTGACATTCTTTGTCATATACCCCTTTGACCCGTAAAAAAGATTGCCGACTATATCACCCGATCTGACCATATATGCATCTTCTCCAGGCCTGTTGCTTTGTATGCCCTCCTGGTTGGTTATCCAGTGGCGCACTTCAAACTGAAGGATCTTCTTTTTATCTCCTCCTCCTTCAGGATTGGGGAATTCAAATACGGCGATCAATGCATTTGGAGTGTTCTGATCATCATCAAACATAAAATGGCCACCCATGGCGTTTATTTTTGTGGGTAACGTAACGTTCAGTCCCCAACGGGCAATATCCATCTCGTGGACTCCCTGGTTGCCCATATCACCATTACCGTATTCCCAGTTCCAGTGCCAGTTGTAATGGAACCTGTTTTTTGAGAAAGGCCTTTCTGCGGCCGGTCCCTGCCAGATATCATAATCTACGCCTGAAGGTACCGGTTCATCGGGACTTTTACCAATTGTATCACGCCATTTATAGCAAAGGCCCTTTGCCATATACACTTCACCAAGTTTCCCACTGTGCAGGTATTCGGCCATGCTCTGTGCACACGGATTGCTTCTCTGTTCACATCCTTCCTGAAGGATAAGATCACTGTATTTTTCAGAAGCTTCAACCAGCTTCTGGCCCTCAAAGAAATTATGGCAGACAGGTTTTTCCACGGTTACATGTTTCCCCGCCTGTAATCCCCATATTGCAGCCAGGCTGTGCCAGTGGTTGGGAGTGACAATAGAAACCGCATCAATATCCTTATCTTCATACAGTTTCCGTAAATCCGTATAAGTTTTCGGTGTGTCAAGGCCCCTGTCGGTGAAGAGTGATTTGATCCTGGAATCAAACAGGTTACTATCAACATCACACAGCGCAGCAACCCTTACATTTCCGAGTCTGGAAAACTCATTGATATGTGACCGGCCGAATCCATTGATCCCAATTACCGCTACATTAACACGGTCATTTGCTCCTTTCCAGTTTGAGCCGGCAAAAATGACCGGTGAGAT
>SLGC01000343.1 GCA_007123885.1 Bacteroidales bacterium
AGCGAGAAGTGGTGCTGTTTTTATAAGGGGCGAGATGATTTTCATAAGCAAATATTTGGTTGGGGGAGCGCCGCGGGCTGGGATCCATTCCCCGGTACAGCAGCGAACTATCCTCAGTTTCGTCCGGGGGGAGGCAGCAGCCTGAAAGACTCTTCAATATCGGTGTCGCCATATTTTTCCCGCAGCTCTTCCAGCCGGGCATGAAGTTCCCGTCTTACCTGATCATAGGACGGATCATCATAGACATTGTTCATCTCATGGGGATCGGTCTCACGATCATACAGTTCCCATTCATCTATATCATAATAGAAATGGATCAGCTTGTAACGGTCGGTTGCAACACCATAATGCCTTTTGACACTGTGCACTGCAGGGAATTCATAATAATGGTAATAGTGTGCATCCCTCCAGCCGGCCGGCGTTTCTCCCAGCAGCAACGGCAGCAGGCTCCTGCCCTGCATATCCTCCGGATCAGGCATACCTGCAACCTCAAGGAAGGTCTGGGCAAAGTCAAGATTCGATACGATGTCTGTGTTGACCGAACCGGCCCTGATACGGCCGGGCCATTGCACAACCAGTGGTGTGCGGTAGGATTCCTCATACATGAACCTCTTGTCGAACCATCCGTGTTCGCCCAGGTAAAAGCCCTGGTCGGATGTATAGATCACGATGGTGTTCTCATCAAGTCCGCTTTCTTCAAGAAAATCAAGCACACGACCAACGCTTTCGTCGACCGACCGGATGCAGGCAAGATAATCGTAAAGGTATCTGTTATATTTCCACCTGACAAGGTCTTCTCCCTGCGGGTTAGTCCTCTCAAATTCTTCGCGGATCGGCTCATAGGTCTGGTCCCACAGCCGCCTCTGCTCCTCGTCGAGCCTTCCAAGCGTCCTGCTGTAAGGTCCGCCGGAAGCATCAGCCCCCCACATTTTCAGATCGGCATCAAGCCGGAATGTATGCTCTATCGACATGTCCTGTTCCCTTGCTGCGGTTCCCATTCCCGAATAGTCGTCGAAAAGGTTCACTGGTTCAGGGAATTCGACTCCCTTGAAATGGTCAAGGTATTTTGGTCCGGGCTCCCATTCACGGTGGGGGGCCTTGTGGTGCATCATCACCATGAAGGGAGCATCCTTGTCTTCCCGGTTGCTTATCCATTCGATCGTCTTGTCGGTGATAATATCACTTACATATCCGTGTACATTGTATGTACCCTCTTCATTGATAAAATCGGGATTGTAATAATGACCCTGTCCGGGAAGGATATCCCAGTGATCAAAGCCGGTCGGCTGGGAACCAAGATGCCATTTGCCTATCATCACGGTTGTATAGCCAGCCTCCCGCAGAAGTTTGGGAAAGGTCTGCTGGGTGCCGTCGAAATGGCGGTCGCGGCCCACATTGGCAACAAAGCCATTTAGATGGCTGTATTTTCCTGTAAGAATGGTAGCCCTCGATGGCCCGCAAATGGAGTTTGTTACGAGGCAGCGGTCAAACCGCATCCCTTGCTCTGCTATCCGGTCGATGTGCGGGGTGGGGGCAACATCTTTAAGCCTGTAGTTATAGGCGCTTACAGCCTGGTAGGCATGATCGTCCGACATTATGAAGATAATGTTGGGCGGGGTGGCTTCACGGGAAGCACATGATGCCAGTATTCCAAAGGAACAGTAACCTATGGTTTTGGCCAGTGTCAGCGGCAGGGATTTTACGGGTTTCATAATTATTGGGTTTTGGGGATTTGCTGTTTAATTGTTCCGGGGTTTTTATATCACTTTATGAAGCTGTCACCCGGAAGGATATAGTCTATTCATGAGTCCATTTGATGATCCATGGGTCGCCTGTCCTTTCCTGGAACTCCCTGATCTTTCCCTTCAGATCATCAAGGACGTCACTGTAAGCCGGATCATATGCCAGGTTGGTTGTTTCGTAACGGTCTTCTGCAATATGGAAAAGTTCGAACACGGGCCTCTTCAGGTAGTCTTCCACCCGCCGCTTTCCGTAGTATTCCGCGCCCGAGGTTACTGTCTCCTGCCAGGTGGATGAGGCATACAGGTCGCTGGCCTGCGGATACTCAAGTCCGCTGGCTATGTTCCATATCAGTTTGAAATCCCTGTTTTCAACCACTCTCATGGGATAATACATGGTTATCTCGTGGAAGGTGTGGGATGCGAATATCTCATCATAACCACCGGTAGCGGGGTCTTCAAGCACGGGAAGGAATGAGCGGCCGTGGAAATCTTCGTAAAAGGGCAAACCGCCCCGCGGCTGTCCGGAAAGCTCCTGTCTTTTTTCCAGCTCCCGGTCAAGTACTCCGGCAAAGTCAACGAGGGTAGGGGTGAGGTCGGCCCAGTTTACCATTGCAGGGGTGACAGTGCCGCCGTTTGCCTGGCCGGGCATTTTGACAATGAATGGGAGTCGTATGGCAGGATCATATGTATTGGTCTTTGCACCGTGAAAGGCTATGCCGTTATCCGACAGGTACATGATAATGGTGTTTTCCCAGAGGCCCTCCTCCTTCAGTATATTAAAAAGCTTGCCTATTCCCTGGTCCATGCGGGCGACCGATTGGTAATATTGTGCCAGCTCCGCCCTGGATGCAGGACTGTCGGGCAGGTACCAGGGAACCTCTACCTCGTCCGGTTCAAAATATCTCTCCTCTATTCCTTCATAACCCTGTTCCCTGTTCCCGAACCTGTCGGGTCTGTAGGGATTGTCTTCCAACACCCCTCCTCCCCGGTGGGGATCGCTGGTGCAGAAATAGAGGAAGAAGGGTTTGCCGGGCTCCTCCACCAGGAAGGACCGGCTGTTCACGGCCATGGCATGCGGATTTCGGGCACTCCCCGGAATGGCCGCGTCAAAGCGGTATACCTCTTCGGGGGCGACATGGAATTTTCCGGCCCGTGCGGTCCTGTAACCGAAGTCGGACAGGATAACAGGCAGGCTCCTTACATTGCCGAAGGTCTTGAAATGGTGGAAATTGTGTTCATGGCCGTACTGCCCGTTGGCATGATTGTACAGCCCGGTAAGGATGACCGACCTGCTGGCGCTGCAGGAGGCCGTCGTGCAGTAGGCATTGGTAAACCTGATCCCTTCCGCGGCAAGCGCGTCGAGGTTTGGTGTATGGATCGCACTGTTGCCGTAGCATCCCAGATCATCCAGTCCGTGGTCATCCGACACGATCACGACAATGTTGGGCCTGTTGTCTTCGGGATTTCCGGTACCGGCAGCAACCGAGGCAGCAAGTACTGATAGTGGAAGAAGATTAAAGTATTTGTTTTTGAAAATTTCCATAGGATAAAGTTTTTGGCATAATGTCAGATAAAAATTTGCCGGGCAGAGGGCTGGTTCAAGGTGTTTCCCGTCATCTGCCCGGCCCCATGTTAACCTGAGGGATCAATATAAAATAAGTTCTATTACAGGTATTTCAACGTTCGGTTTATTTACCGGCAGCCTGAGGTTCAGGTCGTCTTCGGTGGCAATGTCTCCCTGGCGGTGATGACCGTAGGGTGCGGTTATCCTCAATTCGGATGCATCGTGAAGGAACTGTGCATACCTGACCTTCCCCCGCATTCCCGGCAGCCTGAAATTGGTTATGGGATAATCCAGAAGGTGGATATAGAGCCTGTTGGTTTCAGGATTCCAGGTAAGCAGAGTATGTTCAGGCGCTTCAAACTCTTCCGGTGCCTGGGTGCATCCGTAAATCGACCTGCTGTTATATCTCATCCATTCGCCCATTTTGCCGAGTGCGGCCTGTGCACGGTAGTCGATAGTGCCACGGGCTGTAGGACCAACGTTAAGCAGCAGGTTTCCTCCCTTGCTAACGCTTTCAATCAGCAGCACAAGCAACTGCTTTTCATTCTTCCAGGTATATTCATCACGGAAATAACCCCAGCTGCCCGAAAAAGTCTGGCAGGTCTCCCATGGTATCCTTTCACCGTCAATCTCCGGCCAGCTCTGCACCTTGAACTGTTCGGGGGTGGTGAAGTCCCATCCATCCCTGAACTCCCTCAGGTCCAGCCTGTCGTTTACAAGGATATGGGGCTGCAGTTCACGGACCATCTTTAACAGCTCCACCGATCCCCAGTCATCACGACCCTTGCCAAACTCGCCCGGGTAGGAATAATCAAGCCATATTATATCAATTTTACCGTAATTGGTGAGCAGTTCACGCACCTGGTTTTTCATGTACTCCCTGTAGATGGCCATGTCGCGCCCTTTGTTCAGCCGATCATATTCTTCCTTTGATGAGGTACGTTGGGGATGCACCCTGTCGATGGTAAAATGGGGGTGGTGCCAGTCAATCAGCGAATAATAAAAGCCTACGCCCATCCCCTCTGCCCTGAATGCATCAACATACTCCCTGATCAGGTCTTTCCCGTATGGAGTGTTTCCGGCATGGTAATCGGTGTATGCAGATTCAAAAAGACAGAATCCATCATGATGCTTGGCTGTTATCACTGCGTATTTCATTCCTGCTTCCCTGGCCATCCTTGCCCATTCGGCCGGGTCATAGAGATCGGGATCAAACAGGTCGAAATAGACCTGGTAATCTTCATCCGGTATCTGTTCGCGTGTCTTTACCCATTCATGCCTGGCAGGAAGGGCATATATCCCCCAGTGGATGAACAATCCGAACCTGTCGTCGGTCCACCACTGCATGCGTTCCTTCCTTTGTTCAGGAGTTTCATCCCAAATAATGCTCCGGGATTGGGCCAGGGCATTCCGGCCTGTCATAGCCAGGAGGATCAGTAGAATAAATGCTGTTCTCTTCATGATATTATATTATGGCTGTTTTTTTTCGGTTAACGGCCGTTTCAATTCTTAGATTCCTGATGAACTGCCCTTAAAAGCAAATAAAACGATTGCAGGCAGTGGATATTCATTTACCGCTAACGGGCCGGTATAGGTCCCGGATCAACCCCGTTATTTATCATTGCCTGGTCCAGTGCCATACCTATGAACATGGGATAGCTCCAGGTACTGTACCTTCCCCAGACATTCCCTGAATATTTTGGCATTATCCTGTTTTTAATCACCGGTAAAAGTGGCTCGGCTTTTTCTTCAAGTTGCCTCACGCTTATGGCTGCCTGCAATACCACCGGTTCATAGTCATGGTCCAGCACATCTTCAAGCACACTGAAGGCCTCTTCGTCATTATAACGTTTTATTTTAATCTCTGCTGCTTTTACAGCTACGTCAGGGGACGGATCATGCAGAAGTTCGTCCAGGTATGGATCAACTGATGATATGTCTCCTTCGTATGCATCCACGGCAATAAGTGCCCAGAACCTGACGGCGCTGTCGCCATCACTGAAAAAGAATCTTAATTCTGACGGATCATTTAACTTGCCAACCATTTCGGCTGCCAGGACTATTTTATTAAAATCTTCATCAGAATATTCCCTTGCCATCTCATAGACGCTGGTATTCATTTCCTGTGCCCTGATCATCATCTCCCCCTCACTGAACATACCGGTATCACGGTGACCGGCCATCCAGTGCAGCAGGTTGTTGCGCAGACTGTCAACCAGGTCTGCCAGGGCAGGGTCATTGACGAGATTGTTCTGTTCCCGGCGATCGTTCTCAAGGTCGAAAAGTTCCTCGGCGGGTTTTCTTTCAAACATTCGCCTGGTGCCTTCCGGCAGCATGCCAAGATCACGTAACCGGTGAATCTCTTCATAGCTGCCTTCCTTGCCCGGTCCAAAAATTATTGCCTGCTGAAAATAGGGCAGCTGCGGCATAAAGTGCCTTACATAGACGTATCTCCCGTTATAAACAGAGCGCGAAACCTCGTAACAGTCATCCGCCCTGTCCCTGTAACCATATATATATTCCTTCGGTTCGGTGCCGGCGCCCAGGAAGTTCCGCCCTTCCATCATTCCGGGAACTTCTGCGCCTGCAAGTGTTATTACCGTGGGGGCAAAATCCACAAATCCCACCATCCGGTCAGTAACGGGTGCCGTAATGTTTTCAACCAGATGTTTGTACCGGTCGGGGACATGCAGAATGAACGGCACCCGGAGGCCTGCGTCATTCAGCCAGCGCTTGTGCCCGGGAAGCCCGTGCCCGTGGTCAGAAAATACAAATATAATAGTGTTTTCATACAGCCCGTCTTCTTTGAGCTGATCCACCAGTTCACCCACACCCTGGTCAAATACGGCCAGAAGATCATACATATGTGCCCATATATCCCTCATTTTGGGACTGTCGGGCAGATAGGGCGGAAGCTGTGCCTCGTCAGGGTCACTGTATTGTTCAAGCGATTCTGTATCGGAGCTGCGCAGGGCATTTATCGGCCCCTCGTGGGTTATCATAAAATTAAAAACACTGAAAAAGGGCTTTCCTTCCGGTCTGTTCCTCCAGTGCGCCTGGTTGCTGCTCTCATCCCACCTGCCGGCATGGTCGAAGTTGTAATCGGTCTTTACATTGTTGGTGGTATAGTAGCCTGCTTCCCTGAGAACCTCGGGCAATATCCTCATCCCCTGTGGAACCGGTATTTCCGATCTCAGATGCTGGGTGCCAAGTGAGATGGCATACATGCCCGTGATCAGGGTAGAACGGGCGGGAGCGCATATTGGTGCATTCGAAAAGGCATTGGTGAACCGGTATCCCGATTCGGCAAGATGATCGATATTGGGTGTCCTGGCATAATCATCACCGTAACACCCGTAAATGGGACTTAGATCCTCGTGGGTGATCCACAGAATATTGGGACGATCGTGATCTCTGTCTGAGCTTCCGCAGGAGATCATACCCAGGGCAACCGGCACGACAAGTATTTTGTTCATTCTGGAAAAGAGTCCGCTATATTTACTAAATTTAAAGTAATCATAAAGAACAATATTTTTAATGATAAAATCAATATTTTTAATAAAAAGTTCTGAAATATGGATAAGGAAATAGTTCTGATAACAGGTGCGACCTCAGGAATAGGGGAAGCGACAGCTGAACTGCTTGCAGAAAACAGGTACAGGCTTATAATAGCGGGAAGGAGAAATGACAGGCTTGATGAACTGAAGAACCATATCGGGAAGCTCACCTATGTTCATACCCTCAATTTCGATATCCGCCACAGAGATGAGGTTGATAGAGCAATTGATTCCCTGCCCCCGGAGTGGCAGGATGTGGACATACTTGTCAATAACGCGGGACTTGCTGCGGGACTCGATCATTTCCACGAAAGTGATATCGATGACTGGGAGCAGATGATCGATACAAACCTGAAAGGACTTCTTTATATAAGCCGTAAGATCACACCCCGAATGGTTGAAAGGGGAACCGGCCACGTAATTAATATAGGAAGCATCGCCGGCCGGGAGATGTATGAAAAGGGAAACGTATATTCAGCCACGAAGCATGCTGTCGAGGCGCTTTCAAGGGGAATGAAGATGGACATGCTCAATGATGGTATCAGGGTATCAACTATTTCACCGGGGCTTGTGGATACTGAATTTTCCCTCGTCAGGTTCAAGGGAGACGGGGAAAGGGCAAAGGAACCTTACCGGGGAATGAGACCACTTTCAGGAAGGGATGTTGCAGAGGCGATTCTTTTTATGATAACCCGTCCGCCACATGTCAATATAAATGACCTGCTTATCATGCCAACCGCACAAGCCGCAGCTGTGATGGTTCACCGGGAATAGAAAGCCGGGTGTCACTGATCCTGCCAGCCAAATTTCCACAAGTCCCGGGGCGAAGCGGCGGATCAATCCCAAAAACCGGATGGCTTCAGCACTCCCGGTGTCGGGGAAGGAACTGGTACAGATGCTACCTTCCCAACTGTGCCTGGGCAGGATAACCCATTGAGAAACCGGCAACTCCTGTCCTGTACATCCTGTCCTGCATAAGGCATACCTTCCTGCTGGTGGCGGGAATACTGGTTGAATAGATCCTTATTTCCCCCGGAAGGGCGGTAATGATCTCTTCACGCCAGTCACCCAGGATATCTGCTACAGCCAGGACCCTTCCTTCGATTTGCAGAAGGGTGTCGCCGTTAAATTTAAAAACATCCTGACCGACATTTATCTCCTTGTATTCATCATCATCCCACCATAATGCATAGGGGCTTAAAGTACCGAAGCTTTGATCCGATATCAGCTCGCCTTTTGAGTTATAAAGAAAATACTTATCTACCCGCTGCTCCCCGGCATAACATTCCATTCCCGGGTGGCCGGGATCAATGTTCCCGATCATTCCCCTGCCGTGTATATGGTATGTCGGTCCGTCATAGCCCCACAGTATTTCACCTGTCAGGGCATCGACAAGGCAGACGCCGTTTCTCTCAGGCCTTCCCGATTCAATACCATAAAAAATTTCCAGTCCCGGGCGATCAGGATCGATATTGCCTATTTGTCCGACGTCATTATGCCGCAGGTCAAGGTGCCAGAGGGGCGTTCCGTCATTGTCAAGGGCAAATGTCCCCGGGATCAGTTCATCCTTGCCGTCGCCGTCAATATCGGCAACCAGGATATTATGTGCTCCTCTTCCCTTGAAGTCCTCGTATTCGCCCGTGCTTTCCCATTGCCAGATGGTGTTGAAATTATTATCAAGCGTCTGCACCTTTATTACCCCGTAGGTCCCTCTGAGGAGCACAAGGGATGGTTTGGTGCCATCCAGCCAGGCCACGGTAAGGAAATTCCTGCTCCAGCGGTTATATGATTCAAAATCATCCCTGGGAATCCAGTTTGTTTTACCGGTAATTTCACCTGTACGGCCGTCAATCCTGACAAGGTATTCACTACCGGTCAGCACACGGCCGCAAATTTCCCGAGGATCACCTTCCCCCGCTTTTGTGAAGACATCAGCTTTTCCGTTGCCGTCCAGGTCATAAACAATATAGGGGGCATACCATGTGCCGGTTTCAATCGCCCAACCCATATCGTACCTCCATAAAAACTCACCCCTGGAACTGTATGCATCAAGCTTATAGGGCTCCGAGCTGCGCCTCCAGTATCCTTCCCTGAACCATGGATCAACATTGAACCTGGGATGCTGTATGACAAAATCGTAGGCTCCGTCGCCTGTAAGATCTGCTATGCCTATCTTGTTGGGACTAACATCATCACGGAGCTTGATTGAAATATAGGGCTTATTCATGCCGCGGTTGAAGGCATATCCCGTCCCCGGGGTTTCCTGTTCAATGCCATCTGCTATCCGTGTTATCCTGTACCTGTAGCCCATATCGGGCCTGACTCCGGTATCAATAAAATTTGTACTTCCAGTTACCGGTTCTGTAGTGATTTTTTTGAAATCGCTCTCTCCGATATCCATCCTGTAAACATTGAATGAAACATCGTGGGGATCTTCTTCAAGGAGGCGCCAGCCGACATACATGGTATTTTCATCAATCGTCAGGGCAACAACTCCCCGGTCAAATTTTTCACCTCCATACTCTGGAGCAGAACATGCAAATGTCAGAAATATAATGACAAAAGTAGCTGTTGACAGAAGGTGTAAACTGTTGGTTTTTTTCATCGCCATTTGAGATTTAGGAAGTGGTTATAAAAACCAAATGTAAACAATATTGGAATATCAGGAAGGATATTGGAAAATATCAAGAACAATATCTAAAAAAAAATGTTATTATTCCAGGAAAGTATGTTTAACAAAATCCATAAACAATTTAACATGTCACAACATTCGGTTCAGGTTAAATCAATAGAAAACGTAACACATGATGTGCTAAGCATCATTACGGAGAAACCGGAAAATTATAATTTTATTCCCGGGCAGGCTACCCTGATCGCTATCGATCAGGAGGGGTGGCGGAAGAAGAGAAGACCGTTTACCTTTACATCTCTGCCTGAAGACGACCATATTGAATTTATCATCAAGGTTTACCACGAACATGACGGTACCACCGACCACTTGATGGATCTCAGACCGGGAGACAGCCTGTTGCTGTTCGATATTTTCGGAACGATCACATATAAAGGGGAGGGTGTATTTATTGCCGGTGGTGCCGGGATCACACCTTTTATATCCATTTTGCGTGATCTTAATAAAAAAGGGGAGCTGGGTAACAACAAACTGATCTTCGGGAACAAGACACGCGAGGATATAATATTAAAGGATGAACTTGAAGAGATGCTTGGAGAAAATTTCATTAATATCCTTTCGGATGAAAAGACCGGTGAATATCCGCATGGCTTTGTTACCAAAGAATTTCTTAATGAGAATATAGGTGATACCAACAGGTATTTCTATATCTGCGGACCCCCGGTTATGCTCAAAAGGCTGGAAAAAGACCTTGCAGAACTGGGAGTCGGGAATGAAATGATCGTGAAGGAGATGTTTTAGCCAGCGGCCCGTTTGCCTGACATGAAGGGCAAAAGGCCGGCATATGTCCGGGTTAACTCGTAACCCACGCCATCGGGTTGCGATTTTTGGGAGAGGTTTTTTGAACGAAAAGAATAAATACTATGGAAAAATATTATTTTGAGAAAAGGACCGGATACGGATTCGAGGAAGCAGCCACAAAAATTACAGAAGAATTAAAAAAAGAGGGATTTGGGATCCTTACCGAGATAAACATGGATGAAAAATTCAGGGAAAAACTTGGCAAGGAATTCCGCAGGTACCGGATCCTTGGGGCATGTAATCCGGGTTTGTCATACAGGGCGGTGCAGATTGAGGATAAGATCGGCACTATGCTGCCCTGCAGCGTCATAATTCAGGAAATTGAGCCCGGAGTGACGGAAGTTGCTGCCATTGATCCGTATACAAGCATGAAAAGCCTGGTTAGCGGACAGCTGCTTGATCTTGCATCCGAGGCATCAGCCATGATCAAAAGGGCGGTCGACAATCTGCCTGTGGCAGCAAAAACCTGAACCGGACCTTCGGCAATGCACCTCAGGCTGAAGTTTGCCGGCAGCAGAAAGAGGAGGCCGAATTCTGACTAATGAAACGGCTGGCACCGAAGCTCCCAGGCTATAAACAGATTGTTCCGGGACCTTAAGGCAGTACCTTTTGCCCCGGGCTTCAGGCGAACCATTTCCTCTGCCTGTTGTCAAGGCTGTTCAGTACATCAACAGTAATATTTACATCTGTTACGATCTGGAAATCGAACATTCCCACACAAATAAAATCGGCACCATTCTCAAAGGCCCATCTGAAACCGTCTTCCGGTGCGATTGACCCGGCGGCAAGTACTTTGAATCCCATGACAGGAATATTGGTGCGGTTCACAAAATCGACCGCTTTTTCAGGGAAAAGGCAAAACATGTTATCATGGAACCGTCCGTGTTCGGGATTCTTGTGACCGTCAACCTCGAAAACAACCCTGTTTTCCCTGGGATGGGCTGACCAGTACCTGTCATGGTGCATAGTCAGCATGTAATAATCAGGGATTATCCCTTCCTCTTCACATCTTATCAATGCTTCCACGCTATGCGCTCCCAATCCCGCAGTGATCCCGTGGCTCCTTATTTTTTCAAGCATCTCATGAATGACCTCCATCTTGTTGTCACGCACCAGCCAGTCGCACCAATTCCCCTGTACCTGCAAAATATCTGTACCGTGATCAATAGCGCCATTGATCTGTTCAAAATAATCACCGTTATCCATATTTGGTCTGACCTGCGAAATGACCTTGATCCTGCTGCCTGTCATCTTTTTGTATTTTGCCATCAGGAGGTTTGAGGGATATCCGATGTTTATGGTATCGATACCGGCATTTTCAGCCAGCATCAGGGTTTCGTATACCTTGCGTTCGGTATTGTAGGCCCTGGAAAGAGGGGAAACATATCTGAGGTCCCGTGCATGGGTCCATCCTCCGATAAGATTGCCCCCGAGTACCAGTCTGCTGATGGAATGGTTTTTTAGTTTTCCCGTTGGCAAGGAACCCTTCAATTCTCCAAGGGATGCCGGGTTAATTTGTATGGTGGCACCAGAGAGAACATCAACACCAAAGCGTTCTTTAACCCTGTAAGCTCCAAATCCGAGAGCGCCCAGGACAGGAAGGGTAGCCAGGTTCCTGAGAATATCCAGCCTTGATCTGTATCCGCCGGGTGAAGGTGTTTCACCGGCAGCGAAGTACCGGTTCCATTTCCGGAAAAAAAATCCTGTAATGGCATCTATACCGTAACCCTTTTCCCTGCTGAAGGCAAAAAACAGCATCACCATAGCCAGGATAAAATTACGGTCGACAATATACATGCTCCCTTCCGAAGAACCGAAAAGTGAGGCTCCGAAGGGCGGGTATGCAAAATAATATAATGCCAGCAGCAGGGCTCCTGCTATGGCGGCAAATCTTATAAAAAGTCCGACAAAAAGGGCCAAACCGATAAGAACCAAACCCCAGACATTCAAAAAATCGACTATTCCCAAAACAACGGGATTGGCTGACAGGGCATGGTAAAATCCGGAAAGGAAGCCTGAGGTGTTGGACAGATAATTGAAGGAAGTCCATCCCGGATCAAAAACCTTGATCATGCCTTCGTACAGAAAAAACCATCCTGCTGCTACCCTGAGGATGGTTATCAATATTTTTGGTGCTGATTTGCCACTGGTCATTATTATGTTTTTAAATTACACGCAGACGGATGAAAAACTTTTATGAGAATCTTCATCTACCATTTTCTGCCATGGAAGAATAAATTAGCTGAGGATTCTTTTATCCTCTTATTCACTGACAAATGGATAAATTGATCAAAGTAACAAAAATAGTCTGTTGACAAGTGACAATATTAATAAAGTTTAACAGGATATTCTAAAAATTAATAAAAATCCGGGCCGAATAAATGTAAATTTTTATTTTTCGACCGACCGGGCATTTTTAAAAATCTGAAAATTTGTTGCCCGTATCCTGGCATTCAGGATTTTTTTTCCGCTTTAACTATGTTTTCTATTCCCTGTGCAACCGCATCGGGATTAAAGGATATGCTGTCGATCCCCTGCCTGACGAGGAAGCTGGCAAATTCGGGAAAGTCACTGGGAGCCTGTCCGCACAATCCTATTTTGCGGTTTTTCCTGTGTGCCTTTTCGATGGCCAGGCTGATCATATTTTTCACTGCCTGGTTGTTCTCATCAAATAGTTCCGATACGATCTCCGAATCCCTGTCGATGCCAAGAACCAGCTGGGTAAGATCGTTCGACCCTATGGAAAATCCGTCAAACACTTCTGCAAACTCTTCACCAAGGATAACATTACTTGGGATCTCGGTCATTACATATACTTCAAGACCGTTTTCCCCCTGTTTCAGGCCGTTTTCAGCCATTACTTCCAGAACCTTCCTGCCTTCATCGACTGTCCTGCAGAAGGGGATCATAAGTTTCACATTGTCCAGCCCCATTTCTTCACGCACTACCCGCATCGCTTCGCATTCCAGTGCGAATCCTTCCGCATATCTCTCATGGTAATACCTGGAAGCCCCCCTGAACCCGACCATAGGGTTTTCCTCTTCCGGTTCGAATTGCTCGCCCCCGATAAGGTCTGCATATTCATTCGTCTTGAAGTCGCTCATCCTGACAATGACATCACGGGGATAGAAGGCTGCTGCTATTTTACCAACGGCATGTGACAACTTTTCAACAAAAAATTCCTTTTTATCCCCGAATCCCGATGTAATATTCCCGATTGCCTTTTTTGTTTTTTTATGCTCTATACGGTCAAAATGTACCAGTGCAAGAGGGTGGACCCTGATGCTGTTGTTGATGACAAATTCCAGCCGCATAAGTCCGACACCATCGACCGGGAGCAGGGAAGTATCCATTGCTGTATCGGGGTTTGCCAGGATCAGCATTACTTCTGTTTCCGGTTTTCCCAGTTTTTCAAGATCGATTTCATGCTCTTTCCATTCGAGGATGCCGTTATAAACAAATCCTTCATTCCCGTCGGCACAGGAGACGGTAACTTCCTGGCCGTCCTTTATGGTTTTTGTAGCATCACTGGTTCCCACCACTGCAACCGCACCAAGTTCCCTTGCCACAATAGCGGCATGACTTGTCCTGCCTCCGCTGTTTGTTATAATGGCAGATGCTTTTTTCAGAACCGGATCCCAGTCAGGGTTGGTAATGTCCGTAATAAGTACCTCTCCTTCCTTAAGTTTCTCTGACTCTTCGGGCGATTTAAGTATTTTTGCCTTTCCTGCAGCAATTTTATTACCGATACCTACCCCCGATACTACCGGATCACGTTTTTCCTGCTTAATTTCGTACTTCCTGAGTTTGGTGATTTCTCCCTTTGCCGAATGCACCGTTTCGGGTCTTGCCTGAACGATATAAAGTTCGCCCGAATCACCGTCTTTGGCCCATTCTATATCCATGGGCCGCTTGTAATGCTCTTCAATTACCAGGCACCATTTTCCGAGTTTTTCAATCTCCTCATCGGTAAGAACGTATTGATCCCTTTGTTTTTTAGGTGTCGGTTTATTGCGGACCGCCTCGCCTTTTTTCCTGCCGGCAAACACCATCATCTTTGATTTGGAACCAAGCCTTTTTGAAACTATCGCTTTTTTATTTTTCCTGAGTGATTCTTTAAAGAGATAAAATTCATCCGAAAGGACCGCCCCCTTCACCACATTTTCCCCGAGCCCCCATGCACCGTCGATCATGATCATCTCTTTATGACCGGAATCGGGATCAATGGTAAAGGCCACTCCTGCCGAAGCCCTGTCGGATCGCACCATTTTCTGGACACCCACCGACAGGGCAACCTTCATATGTTCGAAACCTTTTTCTTCCCTGTATTTGATTGCACGGTCGGTGAACAACGAGGCAACACATTTTTTCCAGGCTTCCAGCAGTTCCTCCTGGGTGCTTATGTTCATATATGATTCATGCTGACCGGCAAAACTTGCATCCGGCAGATCTTCGGCAGTTGCACTGCTTCTTACTGCTACGCTTTTCAGGGAGGATTCCCGTTTTTTCAGTTCCCTGAAGGCATTTAGTATTTCTTCTCTTATCCCGGAAGGGATTGATGATTTCATTACCAGTTCCCTGCATTTTTTGCCGGTATCCTTTAAACTTGTTCCACTCTCTTTGTCGAGAGATCCGAGCGCTTCCTTCAGCGGTTCAAGAATATTGTTTTCTTTCACAAACAGCCAGTAAGCTTCGGCAGTGGTGGCAAAACCGTCGGGTACCTTTATTCCTTTTGATTTGAGTTCCCTGAACATTTCGCCAAGTGAGGCGTTTTTTCCTCCTACCTCTTTTACCCTGGTGTTATCCAGTTCGTCAAATTTGTATGTCAACTTCATAATTTATATGTTTAAATGAATCCATTTAAGTTTGTACGATCATTAAAAAGGCTAAATCTATGCCAGTTTCCGGCAGCTCATATTTCAGGTCATCCCAGCTTACCTGATATAATGAAAAAGAGCGCGGCAATTCCTGCCATAAACATTTATTCTTGCTGCAAAAAATCATAAATCATATGTTTTATGTAGAATTTTCCTGCATTGTGTGTTAATTTTCCTCACTTTGTGGGACCGTTAATATTCTTCACGGAATTTTTCTTGTTTTTTTATGAGTTTTTCCAAGTTTTTTTAAAATGTTAATATGTTGATAAGAATTTCTTTTCTCATAATATTTGCCGTTATTTCAGATAGATAAATCAAAGGGTTGAAATGTTGATAACCCCTGTTGTGACTGTTAATATGCTGTTAAATGCTGCAGAGATGGTATGAATTTAGACTTAGTATTTAGTTATAACAATTAAGACTTAATATAAAACCACATGATAGCATGTATAATAGACAAAGAGGACGTGGCAAAAGCTGTTATATCCGCAATAAAGGACGAGGGCAGGCCAAATAAAATTGAAGCCAGGGATCTGAAGGATTACGATACTCCCGCAAAGATTTTTCTTAAAGAAAAGGACAGGCCCTTAATCCCTGCGGTTGCCGTTTTCTATAAAGAGGGTGTTAATTTATATGAAATTGAGCTCGATGATAATATAGACATTGAAAAATGGAGGTTAATGTCCCTTTATGCAAAGAAGTTCAAGGGGCATTTATTCCTGGTTGTGCCTGATATTCTAAAAGACAAGGTCAAATCGGAATTGAAAAACCATTCACTTAATGCCGGACTGCTTTATTTTACGACTGCATGATGTCCGGCTGAAGCCGCAGGAAGGAGGCTGTCTCCAGGGCAGCCTCTATTACTTCCTGGTCATCTCTTTATGCTTAAAAAGATGCCGGATTGAGCGTACAGGTCAAACTGGTCCACCGAGCTGGGGACCAGCATCTATCCGCAATTAAAAGCCTGTCATAAGAATAAATTATTTGCATTTAACCTGATCCGTTCAGCGGGTTAAAACTTCCATTCCCCGATACAACTTTAACAATAAAATTCCGTTCAAAATTTAGCTAAGCTTTGTAAACCATTTGGATGTGGACCGGTTCCGTCGTGGTATTGTCCAAAGCACATATGTACGTCAGGCGCAGTAATAATCGCTGGCTTGTTCCGACGAAATGTGTGACTTAAAAAAATCGCGGTGTGAAAGAAAATCCGGGTTTTCACTCCTGGCGTGCGGGTTATTTGTTTTTTTCAGAATTAATTGCTCAAGAATGAGGATAAATTCCAAAACCTTTATTATCTTGATATTTGTTTGCGATGATGCTTAGATAACAGGAGGTTTTTCTGAAAGTCTAATACGGTTTTATAAATGTTTATTGTTATTTTTGTATAGATCACTAATTTTCAATAAAAAAGCTACACATAATAATCGCTTTTATGCAACAGAAAAATTCGGTTTTGATTGTTGATGATGATGCATATATATGCTCTATCCTGAAAAAATATCTCGAGCAGCACGGATTTATTACAGAGACGGCCTTTTCAGGGAGCACAGCTAAAACAATTATTGAAAAAAACGATTTCGACCTTGTACTTTGTGATTTTCGACTTCCCGATTATGACGGACTCAATATTCTCAGGCATGTAAAGACAAAAAATTCTGCTACTCCTGTAATAATAATGACGGCTTATGCCGAAATAAAAAAAGCTGTTGAGCTTATAAAATCAGGCGCTTTTGATTATATTACCAAACCTATGCAGCCGGAGGAGGTACTTACCATTATAAACAGGGCACTTGAAAGTAAAAATGAAAAGATCACAAAAGTCTCATTCGGCAAGGATTTTATAACCGGAACCACACCCAGGCTCCAGGAGATCATGCAGCATGTGGAGGTTGTTGCCCCCACCGATATTACTGTTATGATAGAGGGCGAAACAGGTTCCGGAAAAGAATACATTGCCAGGGCCATTCACTATGCAAGCAAGCGTAGCCATAAACCATTTATTGCAATAGACTGCGGCGCAATTCCCAGAGAGCTTGCCAACAGTGAGTTGTTCGGTCACGTCAAAGGTGCATTCACAGGGGCTGTCAATGACAAGACCGGTTATTTCCAGGAAGCAAACGGCGGGACATTATTCCTTGATGAAGTAGGTAATCTTCCTCATGAGAACCAGGTTAAAATATTAAGGGCATTACAAGAAAAAGCCGTTAGCCGGATAGGAGATAATAAGTCTGTTAAGGTTGATGTAAGGCTGATAGCAGCCGCCAATGAAAACCTTATGAATAAAGTAAAGGGCGGGGAGTTCAGGGAAGATCTCTACCATCGTCTGAACGGATTCAGGATCCTTCTTCCTCCACTGAGGCACCGCAAGGAAGATATTATGGAATTTGTATACCATTTTATAAGGCAGGCAAACAGGGATTTCAATAAAAATGTAAAAAAAGTAGACGAGCCAACCAGGCAATTGCTGGAAAATTACTACTGGCATGGAAATATCCGTGAATTACAAAATGTCATCAAGAGGGTTGTGCTATTATCAAGGGATGAAGTAATAACTTCCGAACTTTTACCCGATGAGATCAGGTTAAATAGTGACGGCGGCAGCAGGACCGACTTCAACGGTGTTATAGAAAATGATGTTACCGATCTTAAATCGGCCACTCTTATTACTGAAAAAGAGGTGATCCAGAACGCACTTGCAAAAACCAATAATAACAAGTCAAAAGCTGCCCGTCTTCTCAATATTGACAGGAAGACCCTTTACAACAAGATAAAACTGTACGATCTGGAAATATAGAGTTTCACATACTCCTGATCAAAAACTCCGGTTAATCCATCCGGCCCGCACTTTCGTATATAAACAAGGACACTTCTATGGCACAGGTATTGCATTACCCGTTATAACTATTATGCCATTAACTTTCAAAAAATAGACTTATGAATCCCCATCAGACTTCGTCAGACAAAAAGAGATGAATAAACAAGGGGATACATCCCTATGCAATGCCAAAATAACTTAAATGCAAA
>SLGC01000309.1 GCA_007123885.1 Bacteroidales bacterium
AATGTTGTCGTTGTGCCTGATGTTCTGATTTCATGACCATCGGAAGCTCTGCCCCATTGGTATAAATCGCCATAGGTAGCGGCATCAGTACTTGACCTGGCAACTCTTGAGGCTCCGAGATTTCGGTCCATCCATATTTTACCGGGGAGCTGGTTGTCGCTATCGCGGATAACTGCCTGATAGCTCATTTTCTGTGGTGCCTGTGCAAATAATGATGATGCTGTTATTGTTACTGTAAGCAAAAGGGAGTAAATCTTTTTCATATGTTAAAGTAATTTAAAATAGCATAGGCGGGATAGAGGCCATTTCTGTCGTCGGTATTATGAATTTTGCAGGGGAAAAATTCTACTTGTGCCATAATTTCCATTGCTGAAGGCTCCTAAAAGCTGGTAAAATACAAAAAATTATTTTTTCAGGAACCCGCAAACAGGTGAAATTTGAAATTTCCCCTGGCAGTGGAAGCAGGAGTGTCGTCCTGTAACTTGACAAGACCGGCCGCAATTCTCTTTTTCGTGGGAATAAGTATTTAATTGCTTAGATGGGCGGGTACGCAACGAATAAAAAGGAATAAAAAACAGAAAGAGCCCCGAAGTACACTACGTGGGCTCATTCAATCTTAACGTCGTTGCTCTTTTTCTGCTGTTGCTTAATCTGTCTTCTCGACTATTTCACTTCCATACATCAACCTTAAGTTACTCCGACTTTTATATAAAATTACTATGTTTCATTGACTTTGCCAAAATTTTGAACCCTCTTTTTCATATATATTTTTTCCTGATTTCACGACTGTCCCGATAAAGGAATTCGGGTTTAATGAGGCTTCTTCAAATTCCACTCTTTCAAAAATCAAAACATCAGCTTTGAGAGAGAATGTTTTCGCATAATTTTCCACCAATTCGGCATAGCTTTCCTTAAAACCGGCATTATCAACCACGATCAATAAATCAATATCACTATGAATATTCCTGCTGCCAGTTGCCATTGATCCAAAGAGAATGATCTTTTCAGGTTCAATTTTACGAACAATAAAACCAACTATTTTATTAATCGTTTTCTCCATTACAAAGCAGAGTACATGTTAGCTGCTCAGGTGCAGCAAAATATAGATATTATTAATATTATCACCGGTCAGGGATTTAAAATCTGCCGCGGTACTTTCCTTAATTTTCACGCGAAGCTCACCCATGGTATTTGGAAATGACCCGGGAGTGAAATCCTTTTTCAGATAATGAACATTGCTAAACTCCGGATTCCTGTCGATATTCAAATCATTGAAGAAATCAGTACTGGTGATCTTAATATTGGCGGTGAAGCTAAAATTGCTTTCATCGCTTGTTTCCACGAACATTTCAAGGCTTTTGATTTTCATGGAATTGATTTTTCCCCTTACAAAAAACGGATAATGGTCAGGATAGATATTGAATACCAATTCCTGATCTCCGGAACTTTCCGGATTTAAGAACCTGTGCCATTCTGTGCCAAACTCCTGCCTTAAGTTCAGTAATTTGGCCGTTTGATCGGGCAATAAGGCTTTCAATGAATTATTTGACTCACTGGCAAGTTGCCCTCCTCCATTTCTAGATGTATAGCTGATGTGCAAAGTCACATCGGCCAGTGAGGAAAAATCAAAGTAGTTATTATCAAGGGGCATATCAATTTGCCATTCGCTAACAGCACCTGCTCCTTCAAAAGGAAGATAACGTTCATCACTGAAATTAAGTTCGAACATGCCGCTGTCATTCTGGGCACTGCTGGTGGCAATGGAGGAAATTGCCCCGAACATGGTTCTGAACCTGGTATCGTCCTCCTGCCTTTCGTATTTGCCGCCCTGCAAAGTTGATACCATGCGGGTTTCATTGCGAAGTAAGGACAAGGTACAGTTCACCCCAGTGTATGGGCCAACGATACAGGGAATACTGACAGACACATTTTTAATTCTCCTCATGTAATGGCCGGGATAATCCATATCGAAAATCCATTCAGGCAGAGACAGGGTGCAGTGACCGGTTTGTTTTAAGGTGATAAAACTCAGTGGCAGCATTTGTGCCAGTGAAATATGTTTGGTGATCTCAAATTCCCGCCTGTTTCGACTGATATATTCAGATTCCAGTTTTCTAAGGTTGGTCATTAATTTATCGCCCGACAGTAAACCTTTCTTTAAGCTATCCCAATATCCAAACTTGATTATGTCGGAAGTAGTCAGGCCCAGCTCATACTGATAACATTTCTCTGCTTTTTTAGCCATGTCAAATGCCAATTGGTAAGCTTGGAAATATATTGTTGAGATCTGGGTGATCATCCAGCTATATAACTGTTCACTGGTGTACTTGTTCTTTAAATAATCATATTTGATCCTGGCATTTTCTATTTGTAATTCATGATTTTCCAGTTCCTTTTCAGCAATAGCTTTCCTGATTTGCGCCGCATTGATTTGAAACCGGATCTGATCCTCTTCAATAGTCGCTATTCTACCCTGGAAATCCCAGTCTTCTTTTCTCCATTGATATGATCCTACGGTATTTGATATTGAGGCACCCTTATCTAAAGCATTGGCGATTGACTGTATTGTGCGTACTGCCATTTCTGCACTATTACCGATTTCCTGGCCGCCCATTGCCGCGTGCACCGTTGGAGTACCTCCAAAACCGGCTCCACCGGCTGTAAAATTAGGAATCAGCTTCAATCCCCCTGAAATAATATAGCCGGTAGCAATTGCGGCATCCATTGCGGTTGATGTAGAAGATAACGACATTGCAATAATTTCGGCAGCATTCATAAAATCTTTGTCCTCGTAATAAGATCTTTTCTCGCCGGCAAGTTTCAATGACTCATTTAAACTGTCAATGGTTTCCATGGATTCATCAATCTGTTTGCTGCGAACTTCCTTTATTGCTTCAAGCAATTGAGTCTCGTGTTGCGATCTTAACAGGGACAATTCTTCTGCATCTTTCTTTTCTAGTGCAGACAACAATTTCTCACCCAGCATTTTTACCTCGTTGCAGAACTCAATGGCTTTTTGGACAATAATCCTGAAACGATAATATGGTGTGGGTGCATTAAAATCATTCATGACACTGCCCGTATCCATACCTGAAGCAGATGCTTTGACCAGCAATGCAGGGTCAATGGGTGGCTCAAACAATGGTAACTTCCTGACTATGCCTTCTATATTCATGCAATTGCGTACCTTGTAAAGCCGGTCCTCCACTATATCCCAGTATTTTGTCAGAAATTCATTATTTGGAATACCGAAATAAAAAGTTTCAAGTTTAGGTATTGATTCTGACTCTTCTGAAAAACCATTTTGATCGGTTGTCGGTTTTGAATCGTAGGACTCAGATGGGGGTACAACAGTGATGGGCAATAATGTGTCTTCCACAATTACATCCGTGATTACATTGCCAAATTCATCCAACTTTGATTCCAACTCATCGAATGTCAACTCTTCGTGCCTTATGTCAGGCACACTTTTTGGCCGGTCCCCGAGTATCTCATGGGCCAGCATGTATATTAGTGAAGCCTCATTGATTGATTCAGAGGTATCACTTTTAAAAAGCATATCGCCCCACGCAATCAGATTATCCAGATACTTCATAACCACGTTTTTCTGATAAGCCAAAGGCCGGTAACGGGCTATCACATGAGGTTTAAAAGGATTATTCCGCCAGGCCTTCAGCTGGTCTGCATTTTCCTTCAGGTGAAGGTTGGACAGGATAGATTCTATCCGTTGTTTCCTGTATTGTTCTGAATTGTACTCAAAAAATGGTTTTGTGATCCAGTACCTTTGCGGCGAGGGGAAGTTTTCAATATCGGTAGGATTGAAGATATAATGGAACCAATGCATGGCATCTTCAAACTTTTGGTTCTGCATCAATCTGCTGGAAATCATTAATGGTGCGTGGAAAAACAACTCCCAGTTATATACAGAATTTGCCCCGCCGAATGAAAAATCCACGATATCCTTTTCTGCAGTTTTATCTACGTTAACTGATGAAGTAGGACTGTAGGAGCTGAAATTAAATGTGTTTTTTGGGGGGTAGGATTCAGGTTGAATCTGAATCCTCCTTTTTAATAAGCCATCGACACCATCCCTGTTTAGTTCGCGGATAAAGAGAGTAGTATACGGATGATAAAAAGGAAAAATCCTGTATTTTCGGTATCGGCGTACTGTCCGGGAGTGAAACCGCTCCTGCCACTCCGGTTTAATGAAATATACACGCTGTTTATCCTGGTAAAACATAGGATAATTTGTGGTCATGGAACTGAGATGCACTGCCTGCTGAGCTATTACCAGTTCAAAGGGAGTATTTGCTTTATTGAGTAATGATGTTGAGACTCTGTTTTTCAGTATCCTGAGATAACGGGTATTCCTTTTATTATTTATGTTATTAGTTAAATGGTTGTTCCTGAAGTGCATACCGGTTGGCAAGTTTAGCCTGAGCCCGGTTTCTGACCCACCAAGCGCATTTATTAATTTGCCGTCCAAACCAAAATTATTGTTAACATAATTATAGGAATCACCATACTCACCATACGCTCCACTTAACCTTTTAAGTTTTATATCTTTTACATCTCCATTGAATACAAAGGCCGATGAATGCCATGGTAAATAAGTCTCGTTAAACCTCGTACTGGTCAGGTGGGTGGGGTTTTTTAAATATTGGTTTCCTGCACCCGGGTTTAGTTTTTTATTCGGGTCATAGAATAAATTGTCATTAAATTCTTCCGAGGTGGAAAGGTAAATATCAAGGTAAAGCTCATTGGTTCGCGACTGATAATAGGGCTTTATACTATACGAATACCTGGGGCGCTCCCAGGGATGTATTAGCTTTTGTTTTGAGATCTTCTTCGGTGTCCAGCCTTCTGTCTTTTTTATAGTCCATCCAAGTTGTATTTCCATAATATTTAGTGGCTCAGGTGTAGCCGTGGGACCTGAGGAAGGCTGGGCAGCAGGTACTTTTTCAGATTTCATTGGTTTTTCAAAAAACTTCAACCAGAATAGATGCAGCTTCCTGTTATATACTACAGGAGTTACATGGTCACCTTCAATATCTACGTCTATTTTTTCCCATGCACTCCAGGTATTGTAATTCATGTCGTATGAACGATAGTAATAGACTGCCGGCATGCTCCTGGTGCGGGCGGCTACGTGAATCAAATCAGTAGCATAGCCGGTATCCGTTAAATTTTCCTTTTGGTGATACAAGCCACAAACCTCTATGTTAGCAATTTCATCTATCTTGTACAGGAAGTTCTGAAATGCCTTTTCCACAGTCCCTTTGGTGTTATCATTCTGGGATAATTCATTTTCCAGTTCCTTGAAAAATGGCGACTTGTCGTCTCTCAATTCAGGTTCAAGCCAGTTTTCAGGATAAAAGAATATCTTCCGGTTAGCCTCCCATATCCTGTAATTTTTCATCCATCTCCACTGTGACCATGCATTGGGTGATGAAGTATCTGCCTTTTCGTCCTGGCTAACCTGAACGTACCTGTTCTCCAGATTCAGGAAACATCGCTGAACGAATAGTTGAATGGAACTGATGGCTTGT
>SLGC01000003.1 GCA_007123885.1 Bacteroidales bacterium
AAATATATGACTACAGACAGTACCCGGGCTTAAAAACCCTCCCTAAAATCGGGCTATCCACCACCGGAGGAGTGCTTTAACCCAGATTTTTTACTTCGCACCGCGAATTTTTTTATCACACCGGCCTTTCGGGCAAAGCCCCACAAGGACATGACCGCGCCCGGAGGACTCGGGTTTTTTAAGTTAAACTAAATACTATCTTCTGAAATTAACCTCCCATGGCAGCAAAACCTCCCGTGGTAATCCCTACCCTGGGATTGAGGCACATAACCGGGATTTTGGCAGTGTTGGCAATGATATATTGTTCATCAGCGCCAAGCACGTAATCAGCCAGGCCAATATTCTTGGTTGTCATGATTACCATGAGGTCTGCCTTGATCTGTGTTGCATAATCAAGTGTTTCCCTGGCAAAAGAACTCTTCCCGGGTGCAGTAATGATATCATATTCCACATTCTTCTGATCCAGTATCTTTCTGGCAAAAAGAATATTGTTATTCAAGCTTTTCAATAGCCTTTTATCTGTTTTTTGAGACTTAATTATGTGG
Organism: Bacteroidales bacterium; assembly: GCA_007123885.1. GTDB lineage: Bacteria > Bacteroidota > Bacteroidia > Bacteroidales > PUMT01 > PXAP01. The sequence goes on from SLGC01000003.1 coordinate 546, forward strand.
ATTTTAGAATTAAAATGTTTGTAAGTATAGACAATCCAGTTGATCTTTTCCTTATCCTCTTTGCGGAAGTCTATCGGTAGAACGATATTCTGGAAGCTTGTATCCTCTGGTGGTGATTGTACTATTACAAAAGGAACTTTTGAACTGACTATAACTTTAAGCGCCCAGCTGCCTGTTAACTTTTGCATTCCCTTGATCCCATGAGTGCCCATTATAACCATTTCAGCATCAATCTCATCGGCAATTTCGCCTAGAGTAGTGAATATAGTACCGGACCGGACTATAGTTGCAGGCTTTAAATTGTATCTATCAAATGCGCCGGCTGCATTTGCATCCAGAACACCCTTTAATTTATGTACTTCACTTTTTTTATTGGCAATGTGAACCAGATATACGGGGTTATCATCTATTTTGGCAATTTTCACTGCGTGCTCAAGGGCGTACTCGGCAACCGGAGTGAAGTCCCATGGTACCATCAGAGGTTTTACAGTATTTTCCATAGTTGTTTTTTATTTAATTTACACAATAGATATCTGATCAAAAAAAAACTCATATTTATATTTTAATCATGTGAAAGTTTTTATGTGCAGCAATATGGATATTGTTTTTTGCGATACCAGAGGCCAATAATAATGGTTCCAATATAGGAATTATTTACAGAATTCACAAAATATGACATAAAAATACCCCTGGACAAGCCAGCGAAGATCCTTGAACAGGTTATTCTATTAGTATAAAGTATTGCCTGTAAATTGATTATCAATGTTTTTTACTAATTCCTAATCCGGATAATTTGCTTTTCAATTCCTTGAATTTCACATCAGGTTATTATCACAAAAAGAGAATCTCTATGTATGTGCAATCGACGAAGCGAATGGTCACATCAGCTTTGGGGGCTGCCATAAGCTGATAATCCTTAAGCCAAAAAGAGTTAAACAGACAAGAATAATTAACTTAGGTCTTGCCGCTCTGACAACATGCGGTTTTGACTTTTGCCTTTTCTCAGATTATACATTAAATTTGGCAAAAAAAACCATGGAAAATACTGATTGGAAAAATCTTCCATTTGGATACATCAAGTCCGATTATAATGTTCGTTGCTATTACAGGAACGGAGAATGGGGCGAGCTGGAAATTTCTTCAAAGGAACATATAGATATCCACATAGCAGCAACCTGCCTTCATTATGGCCAGCAGGCATTTGAAGGAATGAAAGCATTTATGGGTAAAGATGGAAAAATCAGATTGTTCAGATGGCAGGATAATGCAAAAAGGATGAATAGGTCTGCTGAAGGGATTTTTATGGCTCCTGTTCCGGAAGAACTTTTTAAAGAGGCTGTTGTTAAAACCGTTCTGTTAAACAGACGTTTTTCCCCGCCATACGGAACAGGTGCAGCATTATATATCCGCCCTCTTCTATTGGGGACTGGCGCACAGGTGGGAGTAAAACCAGCAAATGAATATATGTTCATGGTTTTTGTAACCCCTGTTGGTCCGTATTTTAAGGAAGGTTTTAATCCGGTCAAAATTGCAATTATAAAGGATTCTGACCGTGCTGCTCCTCTGGGAACAGGTAATATAAAAGTGGGAGGGAATTATGCCGCAAGCCTGCGTGGCATAATGAGAGCCACTGATGCCGGTTATGTGTCTCCAATGTACCTTGATGCAAGGATAAAGAAGTATGTGGATGAGATTGGCGCCGCGAATTTTTTTGGAATTAAAAATAATACCTATATAACACCGAAATCCGAATCTATTTTGCCTTCTATAACCAATAAAAGCGTTATGACCCTGGCCAGGGATATAGGAATGAATGTTGAATGCAGGCCTGTTGCAGTAGAAGAACTTGAATCATTCGAAGAGGCAGGAGCCTGCGGAACTGCTGCAATAATTACCCCCATAGGTGAAATTCATGATCTGGAAACCGGAAAAACGATTAATTACTGCAAAGATGGAAAACCAGGCGCGATTTCAGAAAAAATATATAACCGCCTGCTTTCAATACAATTCGGCGATGAAGAGGACAAATTCGACTGGATAGAAATTATAGGATAAATTTTATTAGATCTTTTCCGTTATAAGGTACAAAGAAATCGGCTATTCCCCGGATCCCAAAAGCATTGAATATGAAGAAGGAGTCAAAAGTGGTTAAAAGACGGCTTAGAAGTTCTTATTTTATTTCGATCATCAGTATCTCTTTATTACTGTTTATAATCGGATTGATGGGTCTTTTAATTTTAAACGCCCGTAATCTTTCAGAATATGTAAAAGAAAATATTGGATTCTCTGTGCTGCTTGATGAAGATGTAACAGAGGCTGATATAATTCTGATCCAGAACAGACTTGATGCAGCTGATTATGTCAAATCCACTACATATATAACAAAAGAACAGGCAGCCCGCGAACTTGAAGAAATACTGGGTGAGGATTTCATAACCTTTCTCGGATATAATCCATTACTTCCGTCAATCGAGGTTTATCTTTACGCATCACATGCAAATCCAGACAGTATTCTTCTAATTGAAAAAGATATTGAAAAACTCTCACATGTACATGAAGTTCATTACCAGAAATCGCTTGTTCATTTAGTAAATGAGAATATTCGCAAAATAAGTATTATTTTGGTCGGATTCAGCTTTTTGCTTTTTTTGATATCTATATCGGTCATTAACAATACCATAAGGTTATCTATTTATGCAAAAAGATTCCTGATAAGAACCATGCAATTAGTAGGTGCAACCAATGCATTTATCAGGAAGCCTTTTCTTTTGCGAAGTGCAATGCATGGACTATATGCTTCAATAATTGCGAACATTTTGATGCTTGGAATTATCTATATGGCACAACGAGAATTTGCAGATTTTTTTGGTTTTCAGGATATGCAAATCATTATATATTTGTTTGCCGCGATCATTATGCTCGGAATAATATTGAACTGGATATCAACTTTTTTTGCAGTCAATAGATTTTTAAGATTAAAAACAGATGATCTGTATTATTAATATGCCTTATACTTTTAATAAAATATATATCAGCTTAAATGGTAAAGAAAAAAGAATTAACCAAATCATTTGATTTTCCCTTTGAAAGGGAAAATTACCGGCTTCTGATAATAGGAATTGCAATAATAATTTTCGGTTTCTTATTGATGACTGGTGGTGGTTCAGATGACCCTGAGGTATTTGATCAGGGAATATTCAGTTTCCGCAGAATAACCCTTGCACCGCTGGTTTCCCTGTTCGGCTTTATTTTCATAATATATGCCATAATGAAAAAGCCTTCAGAAAAGACGAAGGAAAATAAACCAAAAAGTTGAACACACTATACCGGGTAATAGCTAAATATTACCTGCCCGAATAATACTGATTTTAAAAATGAACTGGATAGAAGCTTTAATTCTTGGTCTCCTGCAGGGCCTAACTGAATTTTTGCCCGTTAGCAGCAGCGGGCATCTTGAACTTGGGAAAGTTGCACTTAATATTGAAGCAAAGGAAAATCTGACCTTTGCCATAATTGTCCATGCCGCAACTGTCTTGAGCATCATTGTTGTATTCTTTAAAGATCTTCAGAAATTAACAATTGGTATTATGGATTTTCGATGGAACGAATCAACCATTTATTCGGCCAAAATTTTTGTTTCCATGATTCCCGTTGGTATAGTAGGTATATTTTTTATGAGTGAAGTAGAAAAAGTCTACACCGGCAATATTGTATTTGTTGGATCAATGCTATTGATAACCGCAAGCCTTCTAATGCTCACATACCTTGCTAAATCAAGAAATAAAGATGTGTCTTTTAAATGTGCCTTTATAATTGGGATATCTCAGGCCGTTGCAGTTCTTCCCGGAATATCCAGATCGGGTGCAACTATTGCAACCGGCCTTCTTCTTGGTGTCAGGAAAGAGTTGGTAACCCGATTTTCCTTTCTTATGGTTGTAATTCCAATAATTGGTGCTACAATCTTTGATATTATCAGGTCCGGCCCGGATGATGTGACTATAGGACTGATCCCGCTAATTGTCGGATTCATCGCAGCTTTTCTCTCAGGGCTTTTTGCCTGTAAAATAATGCTCGAGGTTGTAAAAAGGGGAAAGTTGATTTATTTTGCCATATATTGTATCTTTGTGGCCTCATTTGCGATATTCCTGGGTTAATAATTTCACATGTCAAGTACGGAAACAAACACCGACCTGTTAAAGGGAGGTATAATTCTCATAAATAAGCCTTATAAATGGACTTCTTTTGATGCTGTCAACAAAGTTCGCTCCATTTTAAGGAGACATTTTGGGATACGAAAGATCAAAGTAGGGCATGCAGGCACCCTGGATCCCCTTGCTACAGGGCTCGTATTAATCTGTACAGGAAGAATGACAAAAGAAATTCACCATTTCCAGTCACTTGAAAAAGAGTATATTGCCACTTTTGTACTAGGCAAAACAACTCCTTCATTTGATCTTGAAACAGAAGTTGATAAGGAATACGAAACATCTCATATAACCACTGAGATCATTGAAAGATCGCTGAAAAAATTTACAGGTGAGATAAACCAGGTTCCCCCTTTATTCTCCGCCAAATTTATAAACGGAAAAAGAGCATATAAAATGGCAAGAAGGGGTGATGATATAGAACTTCCTGCTTCTCCCGTAAACGTGAGGGAAATGACTATTGAAAAATTCGATTTCCCCAACCTGGTATTGAGAATTATCTGCAGCAAAGGCACTTATATCAGATCTCTGGCCCGGGATATAGGATATGACCTTGGCAGCGGGGCTTACCTTTCTGAGCTCAAACGGACCAGGATAGGCGGCTACGATCTTTCAGATGCTGTCTCCCCTGATGAATTTCAAGAATTATTCGCATAAATGAAACACATTATTCGTTATATCGTATAAGGGCACTCAAAAAGAACAAGTTAAAAATATTATGGAAAGAATGAAACTATCGCGTTACAAGTATAATCTACCCGAAAATCTAATTGCAAAATATCCGGTTGAAAATAGGG
>SLGC01000084.1 GCA_007123885.1 Bacteroidales bacterium
TAAAGAGACGAACAAAATCAATTCAATCCTGTTTGTTTTTTCCATGCATTGCTCATCATAAGTCAGTTATTGGTCTTATGATTTTTTTTTTGTAACTTAGTTATGAAACCAAATAAAATTAAAATTATGGAGAGAAGAAAAAAACAACGTATTTCTTCTTTTCTTTTTTTAGTTTGTGCTTTGACTTTTTCGTGTGTCGAAGAAAATGAAGAATTCAAACAACAAGAAGGAAATCCTGCTATACCCCATTACAGCGAACGGGGAAGCATTACCGTTGTCACAGATTATAATTCCACCAATTATTTTGTTTACAGGGGTGAACCCATGGGGTTCCAATACGAACTGTTGAATCTGCTTGCAGAACATCTGGGTGTTGAGCTTGAGATCATTGTCAATAATAGCCTTGAAGAAAGCTTTGATTGCCTGTTGAACGGGCCATGCGACCTTCTTGCGAAAAATATTTCCATCACCCGGGAAAGAAGGCGGATAGTAGATTTTACCGAACCGCACCTCCAGACCCGGCAGGTACTGGTGCAAAGAAAGCCGGATGGCTGGCAGAATATGACCGGACAGGAAATCGATCAGCACCTGATACGGAATGCCCTGGATCTGGGTGGCAAAACCATCTACGTACAGAGGAATTCTGCATATGTATCGCGGCTTTCAAACCTGATGGAGGAAATCGGTGATACAATCATAATCAATGAAGTGGATATTGTTACCGAACAACTTATAACAATGGTTGCCGGGGGACAAATTGCATACACGGTTGCAGATGAGAATATAGCAAGGGTAAATCACACCTACCATCGGGATATTGATATTGGAACTGCAATCAGCTTTACGCAGAATCAGGCCTGGGCAGTAAGAAAAGGCGATGTTTCACTGCGTGATTCCATTGATATCTGGCTTATGGATTTTAAATCTACAAGGGAATACAGGTTACTGTATAACAAATATTTCAGGAATCGGCGGACCGCACAGATGGTTCAAAGCGAACTATATGCAAATAACAGTGGCAGGTTATCTCCCTATGATGATCTTATACGGAAATATAGTGAACAGGTTGACTGGGACTGGCGCCTGCTGGCCTCCCTGATTTACCAGGAATCAAATTTCCGGCACGATGTTGAGAGCTGGGCAGGAGCCCGGGGCTTAATGCAGCTGATGCCTGCAACAGCCGAACAGTTTGGTGTAAGGGAAATCTCGGATCCGGAGGACAATATCAGGGGAGGGGTTCGCTATATCAGATGGCTTGATCAGAGATTCAGGGAAAATATTCCTGATGAGGATGAAAGGCTGAAATTCATTCTTGCTTCCTATAATGCCGGGATCGGTCATGTTCTGGATGCCAGGGCACTTGCCAGGAAATATGAGAGGGATCCGGATCAGTGGAATGAAAATGTTGATTATTTTATTCTTAACAAATCAGATCCCAAATATTACCTTGACCCGGTTGTCAGGCATGGTTATGCCCGGGGATATGAACCCTACCGGTTTGTGGGAGAAATACTGAACCGTTACAGCCATTATAAAAACATCATTACTGATTAGTGTTAATCAATCGGGCACGATCTTTTCCGGCAGGGGGATACGCGAAGTGGCGGTAAGTTCAAACATTTGTCATTTCGGGTAATCAGCCTATGGACAATCCCTATTTATATCCTGATCAGCATCATTATACAGAGGCAACAGGATTTCTCTGAATTCAGACAGGATCATGGCTGTAGCACCCCAGATATATTCATCCCGGAATAGAAAACCGGGAACGGTAACAGACTCTCCCCGTACGTTCAGTGTTTTCATGATTTTTTTATTCTCTTTTGAAAGCAGGAATTTCAATGGCATCAGGATAATATATTCAACCTCCCTTGTATTTATCTCGAAATCAGGCTGAAATTCCGAATATCCCACTACAGGAAGTACTTCCAGATCGCTTACCGGAATATATAAAGGGGTTAATGTTCCCACGATTTCAATATTTTCTGTTTCAATACCAGTCTCTTCCCTTGCTTCCCTGAGTGCCGTAATAATTAATGACCTGTCATCTTTTTCGGATTTACCCCCTGGAAGACTTATCTGTCCGCTGTGTGGTCCGGGATACTCGGTCCGTTTGATCAGTGCGATGGAAAGCTCGCCCTTGCGGGGAAATAGCAGGATCAATACTCCCGCTTTGCCTGTGGTGTCCTTTGAGATCCGGGGAAGGTCGGTTACCTGCTCCGGTGCCATTAAAATATGTGCCTGACTGCCGGGAAGTTCTTCCCTGAGCCTGTTTTTAAGTTCAGTGATCAATATGCCGGTCATACAATTATCTGGTTCAGGATATCAGCCGGCTAAGATAATATTTTATGACTTTTGTGCGAAAAGTTAAAACGAGCTTAATTACTAATCAAACCTGATGGTTTTTTCCGGACTTATCCGGCCGATTATATAAGAGGGTATGATGAGCATTGCAACGGTAATTATCATTGTACCTGCATTAAGGAGGAAAAGATGGGTTATGCTCAGGTTAATGGGAACTGTGGAAATGAAGTAGGAAGCCTGATCCAGCCTGATCAACCCGGTATATTGCTGAAATAGTGCAATTCCTATACCAATAAGGTTTCCCCAGAAAAGGCCTTTTGCGATCAGGAAGGCGGACTGGTAAAGAAATATTTTCCTGAGCCTTGGATTTTCAAGGCCCATTGCCTTGAGAATTCCTATCATGCCTGTACGTTCAAGAATAAGTATCAGCAAACCTGAAACCATATTAAAACCGGCTACAATTACCATAAGCGAAAGGATCACCAGAACATTCATATCCAGAAGTTCAAGCCAGTCAAAAAACTGCGGGTACTTGTCGCTTATGCTTATAACACGTAGCCGCCCCAAGTCGGAGGTAAAAACATATCCGGCAAGATCATCTACCCGGTCAACAGCTGCATCCAGATTGTCATAGTCATGAAGCAAAATTTCGAAACCGGATACCTGATCCTCTTCCCAGTCATTAAGGCGCTGTATATGCCTTAGATCCGCAAGGACAAACAGCCTGTCCAACTCCTCAAGCCCGGTATCATAAATGCCGGATATAGTAAATCTCCTTGCCCTGGGAGGATCCTGTACAAAAAACATGGCAAAATCATCTCCAACATTCAACCTGAGTAATGATGCAACTGAACTGGAAATCACGGCTTCATTGCTTGTACCATATTCATTGATGGTTAAGCTTTTCCCATCCACCATATTTTGTTCAAAAAAAGTCCAGTCAAAAGTTGCATCAATACCTTTGAGCACTACTCCCTGAATATCCTCCCGGGTACTTATGATCCCTGCTTTTGTTCCAAAGGGCTGAATATGCCTGACACCCGGGATCTGTTTGATTTCCGGGATAAATTCCTGGTTTTTCGATATGGGTTTTGTCTCATAAGAGAAATTTGTATCAAAATTGACTATTTGTATATGCGACCCAAAGCCGATTACCTTGTTTCGGATTTCCTGCTTAAAACCTGTAACTATTGAAACGGCCAGGATCATTACAGCCAGACCCAGGGCAATACCGGCAACTGCTATTTTAATAATTGGTCCTGAAAGACTCTTCTTCCTCTCATCACCATGTACAAGCCGTTTTGCTATATAAAATTCTATGTTCATCTATATGTGTCAGGATAATTGACCGATTGCGAAATTAATATATATTTTGACCGGATCAAAGGTGCCGTTCGGGCCGGTTTGGGGGTCAATACATCGCCGCCAGCTTCTTAATTGGGTATCTCCGTGTTTTTTTTCTATATTTATAGGGGATAAATTATTTGTCAGAGTAATACGTAAAATACCGGGAATAATTGTATGCAAACCAGATGAATCGCTTATTTCACTGCATTTGTAAAAAATAATTAAACCCTGATGAATGAATTACCGGGATCCAAAACTTTCCAATGTTGAAAAATGGATTGCTTTTAATGTTTTTGTCAGAAATCTCATATGGGATCCAGAATTAGTTTGTTTCAGAAACCCGCGTCCCCCGGGTCTGTTCATGTTCTTTCCGGCGTCTTTGTCCCCGAGGGACATTAAGTGGAATGACTGTATGATAGAAATTTAATCTTTAATTAATATGAAAAAGTTTGAGCTTTTTGTTGACGGACTGTTTGACAGGCATCAGTCAATTAATGAGTTTCTGCCTGATATACAGGAAACCCAGAATTTTACATATAATCTGATACAGTTGCTTTTTCCGAATGATCCTTGTGAAAGCCAGATGCATTACCAGCTTAAATTCAAGGAGTCCCGTCTTTTGCTTGAAAAACTGCTGTATTCATTAAGAGACAAACTTGATGGAAGTCCCGCTGAACATACAGGAAAATTCTTTGAATCCTTACCGGGCATTTATGATCTATTGAATCTGGATGCCGGGGCAATCTGCCAGTTCGATCCTGCCGCCACTATTCTGCAGGAGGTAATATGTACATACCCGGGATTCCATGCAATTGCAGTTTACAGGTTCGCCCATCAGCTGGTCCGTCAGGGTGTTCCACTGTTGCCCAGGATAATGTCAGAGTATGCACATAGTAAGACCGGGATCGATATACACCCGGGAGCAGTTATCGGGAAGAGTTTTTTCATAGATCACGGGACAGGAGTTGTGGTTGGCGAGACTTCGGTGATAGGAGATAATGTAAAAATTTACCAGGGGGTAACACTCGGAGCACTGATCGTTAAAAAATCACTTGCTCAAAAAAAACGGCATCCCACCATTCAGGACAATGTGATAATTTATGCCGGAAGTACTGTGCTGGGTGGTGATACGGTTATAGGACACGATTCTGTAATAGGTGGAAATGTGTGGCTTACAGAAAGTGTGCCTCCCGAATCGCTCGTTTATCATACAAGTACAGTGAAAATAAGGGCAAGCAGGGATAAGGAGGATTATCTGGATTTTTCAATATAATAAGAAGTTTGCAGATGGATACTGCAATACTGCATCAGGTATTTTGAAATATAATAAGAAGTTTGCAGATGGATACTGCAATACTGCATCAGGTATTTTGAAATAATGTCCGGGGCAAAGTAATCATTATCACCTGCAAAAAAATAAATCATTTTTGGATCAAGTCAGATGTGACATTGACCTGGTCTTAAATAAATAATTAAATAATTATAAACAATGAAAGCAGAGAATGTCTTGCAATTAATAGGTAATACTCCGCATGTAAGGATCAATAATCTTTTTGGCCCGGACCATGAAGTATGGATGAAGCTGGAGAAAAACAATCCGGCAGGAAGCATTAAGGACCGTATAGCTCTTTCGATGATAGAAGATGCAGAGCAAAGCGGTGTACTTAAACCCGGCGCAACTATTATTGAACCTACTTCCGGAAATACCGGGATCGGACTTGCAATGATTGCTGCAGTTAAGAAATACAGATTGATACTTGTGATGCCTGATTCGATGTCTGTTGAACGAAGAAGACTGATGGCTGCATATGGAGCGGAATTGGAGCTCACACCCAGGGAAAATGGTATGAGAGGTGCCATGGCACGCGCCGATGAACTGGCACAACAGATAGAGGACGCATGGGTACCCATGCAATTCGATAATCTTTCGAATCCTCTGATCCATGAAAAAGCCACAGCAGCTGAAATTCTGGATAGTTTTCCCGGTGGGTTTGATTATTTCGTTACCGGGGTAGGAACAGGAGGGCATATAACAGGTGTGGGACGTATACTTAGAAGGTCATTTCCCGATATCAGGATATTTGCAGTTGAACCGTCATTATCTCCTGTCCTGGGTGGCGGAAATCCCGGACCACATCCTATCCAGGGAATAGGAGCAGGATTTGTTCCTGCTGTCCTCGACAGGTCTGTTTTTGACGGAGTGATACAAATTGATAAGGAAGAGGCTTATACATTTACATTACGGGTTGCCAGGGAAGAAGGAATTCTTACCGGTATCTCATCCGGAGCTTCTCTTGCTGCAGTCAGCCGTTTGTTAAGGGACATTCCTGCCGGATCAAGGATACTGACCTTTTGCTATGATACCGGTGAAAGATATCTTTCGGTACCTGATCTTTTCACCGTTCCCCTCCGCCCGGGTCCATGATCATGCCGATGTGACCGGGTGGCCTGCCGGGTTTTACCAAAACATTAAAAGAATAAGAATAGTTAAATCACAAAAATATTTGTTTAATAAGAAAATAAATCCTTATTTTTCGGAAATTTTTATAACCATTTTTGCAAATCAAGTACCTCCAGGTTCTTTAAAGTTTGTTTTTCAATGCCCTACTATTTCTATTTTTTCAAACTGCTCAGAAAAGCTATTTTGACTGTAGCAGTTGTTTTAAGTGCCTTATTCTTAATGACATGTGCCCTGGTTGCAGTTGCAACTACAACTCCTGTTTACGGAGATGTCATTACCGGTGCAGAAAGAATAGAAAAATATCTTCACCTTCTTGAAAACAAGCGGGTTGGAATTGTAGCAAACCATACATCTCTTATAGGCAATGCCCATCTGGTAGACAGCCTGTTGTCCCTTAAAGTCAATGTTGTGCGAATATTTACTCCTGAACACGGATTCAGGGGTACCGCAGATGCCGGTGAGCGAATAAGTACCGAAATAGATATAAAGACCGGCCTGCCGTTGATATCACTTTATGGAAACAGGCTTAAGCCCGATCCGGGCGATATCGAAGACCTGGATATTGTGATTTACGATATTCAGGACGTTGGTGCAAGATTCTACACATATATTTCAACAATGCATTACGTTATGGAAGCCTGTGCAGAAAACGGTATTCCCTTCCTGGTTCTGGACAGGCCCAATCCGAACGGCTTTTATGTTGACGGACCGGTACTTGACCTGGAGTACCGTTCATTTGTCGGTATGCATCCGGTTCCTGTTGTGCATGGGATGACTATTGCAGAATATGCAAAAATGATCAATGGCGAAGGATGGCTTGCAGGAGGGATCAAGGCAGATCTGCATTACGTATTATGTGAAAATTATTGCCATAATACACTTTATCGTTTGCCCGTACGGCCATCACCTAATCTTCAGACACAACTTTCAATATATCTTTATCCTTCTCTTTGTCTTTTCGAAGGTACGATTATGAGTGTAGGCCGGGGCACCCACTTTCCCTTCATGAGTTTTGGACATCCCCGGCTGTTCAACTCTGATTTCCAGTTTATTCCGGCCAGCGTGGAAGGCGCAAGGAATCCTCCTCTCCTGGGGGAGGTTGTCAACGGGATAGATCTTTCCGGGATTTCAGAAGAATATCTGGTCCAAAGGCGATCACTAAATCTCGACTGGTTGTTGTTTGCCTACAGCAATACGCCCGGAGAACTGGAATTCTTTAATGGCTTTTTCTCCCGGCTTACAGGCAACAGCCATCTGCGTTTCTGGATAGAGAGCGGCATGACAGCATCAGAAATAACTTCTTCATGGGAACAGGATGTTGCGGATTTCAAAAAGATCAGGAGGAAATATCTGCTTTACGAAGATTTTGAATAGAATATTCACAAACAATCTGCCGGGTCGCCCCATGTTTTTATTCCGGCATGACCCTGATGGTGAAAGCCCCGGCATGCAACCATGAATAGTAAGCTCACGGCCGAAAGATGATTGTTCGTAACTTTCGTGGCTTTTAAGAGTTTGCAAAACCCCGCAAGCCGCTTTTGGCAACCGGCGGGTTTGTCTGATTGTGATATGAGGCCCGCCTGGTTGTAATAAGCTCTGGTGAGCGGTCAGCATGCCGGATCATTAATATAAGAAAATCCGGCCTGTTTTACTGGGGGCCCGCTCCGCCGGAATTACTTTTACTTCTCTCAATGCTTTGCAGGGCCAGGTAATTTTCACCGTACTTGTCAAGATTTTCCATTTCTACTTCAAACTGATCCTGGTGCCTTTCCTCATCTCCAACAAGTTCTTCAAATAGTTTTTTTGATATTGCATCGGCATTTTGTGCACATTCGTTTGCCCACATATTATAATCATTTGCACTGCCTTCTTCCATACCGGCAGCCATTTTTAGCATTTCTCCAACATCGTGCACATGCTTTACGGAATGTGCAAGAGTCATATCCACCTCTCCCTTGAGAAACAGGATGCGTTCTGCCAGTTTTTCTACATGTATCATTTCCTCGATAGCAGTACGTTTAAACATTGCTGCCATCAGGTCAAACCCCTGATCATCACAATGAAAATGGAAATACATGTATTGGTGAACAGCGCTCAGTTCATCAGCTACTGCCTTGTTAAGAAGTTCAATACTCTTTTCTTTCATTTTTTGGTAATTTAAAGTTAATATTAAAATAAAATAATGTTTTTCGCCTGAAGATCAGGTCTTTCTGCCGGGATAAATTTCAAGGGCTTTTTCAAGACATACAATTGCTTTTTCAAGATCATCCTTTTTAAGCACGTAGGCAATCCTTACCTCATCCTTTCCCAGTCCGGGGGTTGAATAGAAGCCGGAAGCGGGTGCCAGCATGACCGTTTCATTTTCATAATGGAAATCACTCAGCAGCCATTGCGAAAATTTATCGGCATCATCTACGGGAAGCCTTGCGGTAGTATAAAAAGCACCTTTGGGAAGAGGACAGAACACCCCTTCTATATTGTTGAGCATCGTTACCATAAGGTCTCTTCTATCGACATATTCCTGCTGAACCTGTTCAAAATATTGCGGGGGGGAGTCAAGAGCCGCCTCGCCTGCTATCTGGCCAAATGTCGGGGGACTTAGTCTTGCCTGGGCAAATTTGATGGCGGTGTTCAAAACATCCATGTTTTTTGTTACCAGTGCACCGATCCTGACACCACAGGCGGAATAACGCTTAGAAACAGAATCGATCAGGATTACATTCTGTTCTGCATTCTTTATTTGCATGGCTGAAAAATGGCAGCTGCCGTCATAGCAGAATTCCCTGTATACCTCATCCGAAAACAGGTACAGGTCATGTTTGCGGATAAGATCACCCAGCTGTTCCACCTCTTCTCTGGAATAGAGGTATCCCGTTGGATTGTTGGGATTGCATATGATCACTCCCCTGGTCCGTGAAGTAAGCAATTTTTCGAACTCGCCGACAGGAGGCAGGGCAAAACCATCATCAATGTAACTGGTGACCGGCATGATCTTAACTCCGGCTGCAACGGCAAAACCATTGTAATTGGCATAAAACGGTTCGGGCACTATAATTTCGTCTCCAGGATCAAGACAAGACATAAATGCAAACAGGATGGCTTCCGAACCGCCGGTTGTGATCATTATCTGGTTATGGTCAACATCTATGTCCAGATCCTGGTAATACCGGGCCAATTTTCGCCTGTAAGATTCATTTCCGGCAGAATGGCTGTATCCGACAACCTCCAGGCTGTTATTATGGATTGCATCCATCATGATTGCCGGTGTTGCTAAATCGGGCTGTCCGATGTTCAGATGATAGATCTTTCTTCCCTTGCGTTTAGCCTCTTCGGCAAACGGAACAAGTTTACGTATTGGTGAAGCCGGCATCAGCCTTCCTTTTTCTGAAATTCTGGGCATTATGTTAGGAAATTAAATATTGATGAATAGCATAATAAGATTTTGGTACCGGGCCAGGATGTTATCAATATGAACTAATCGATCCCACCTGCAATTTAATGACTTTTTTCCAAAAAAGTCATATCCGGAATTACAGTATAATAAGGATCTTTTCACAGGCAACAAAAATAACCTTTATAGATAAATAAAAGAATATTAATTGCTTTTAATGCCGTATTGAGGAACCGTCTATGAACCTGTTTTCAATATTTTGCCTGAAAGTTGCAAATTTATAGCTTACTCATCTCGAATGGTACAATGAAAATAAAGCATATTTATATATTCCCCGCCTGCGACATTTGCCATGGAATTTCGTTATTTTTGCATTTCCTGATAAAAAAGGCTTTAAGTAATCCGGTCTGCCTGTACCGATCCGACGGTCAGCCGGAACTGCAAAAACCTAGAGTCCGGCAGAACAAAAACCGGGTCTGTTTATAAAATTGTTTTAACTATATACCTTAATTTAATGGAAATTCCCTCTAAGTATAATCCTTCTGAAACCGAAGAAAAGTGGTATCAGTACTGGCTTACACATGGTCTTTTTCATTCAGAGCCTGATGAGCGTGAACCCTATACGATTGTTATACCACCGCCAAATGTAACAGGCGTCCTGCATATGGGACATATGCTGAATAACACGATCCAGGATATTCTTATCAGAAGGGCAAGGATGCAGGGAAAAAATGCTTGCTGGGTCCCTGGCACCGACCATGCATCAATAGCTACCGAAGCAAGGGTAGTAGCTAAATTAAAAGATGAAGGTGTTGACAAATCAAAGCTTTCAAGGGAAGAATTTCTTGCACATGCCTGGGAGTGGAAGGAAAAACATGGCGGTCTTATCCTTGAGCAGCTAAAAAAGCTTGGTGCTTCGTGTGACTGGGACCGCACAGCCTTTACCATGGATGAAGGTTACTCTGAAAGTGTGATCAGGGTTTTCGTCGACCTTTATCAAAAAGGTCTTATTTACCGCGGTGTTCGTATGGTAAACTGGGATCCGCAGGCAAAAACTGCCGTTTCTGATGAGGAGGTAATCTACAAGGAGCTTAATTCTAAACTTTATCATGTCCGTTACCGGGTGGAGGGGGAGGATCAATGGATCACCATTGCTACCACCAGGCCGGAAACCATCCTTGGCGATACTGCTGTGAGTGTAAATCCGAAGGACGGGCGGTTCAGCCATCTTCACGGGAAAAAGGTGATTGTGCCAATGGTAGACCGGGTTGTACCTGTTATTACCGACGAGTATGTGGATATGGAATTTGGTACAGGCGCCCTTAAGATCACTCCCGCACATGATATTAACGATTATGAGATCGGCATACGGCATAATCTGCCGGTGATTGATATTTTTAATGAGGATGGCACCCTGAGTGATAAGGCTGAGGTCTTCATCGGCATGGACAGGTTTGAGGCCCGGGAGGCAGCGGTCAAAAAACTTACCGCCGAAGGAAACATGGTAAAGGTTGAAGATTATATCAACAAGGTTGGTTTTTCTGAAAGAACAGATGCAGCCATTGAACCCAGGCTGTCCATGCAGTGGTTCTGCCGGATGGGCGATATGTCTGCACCGGCACTTGAGAATGTAATGAATAATAATATCCGCTTCCATCCGGGAAAATTCAAGAATACTTACAGGCACTGGATGGAAAATATAAAGGACTGGTGCATATCGAGGCAGTTATGGTGGGGGCACAGGATCCCGGCATGGTATATTGGCGAGGGGAATGATTTTGTTGTTGCCGTTAATGAAAATGAGGCTCTTCAGCTTGCCCGCGAAAAGACCGGCAATGCCGGTCTGACAGCTGCCGGTCTTCGTCAGGATGAGGATGTACTGGATACATGGTTTTCCTCCTGGCTATGGCCAATCGCCGTTTTTGACGGGATCAGGGATCCGGCAAACAGTGATTACCGGTATTATTATCCTACAAATGACCTTGTTACCGCCCCGGAAATCCTGTTCTTCTGGGTAGCACGGATGATAATGGCCGGATATGAATATCCCCGGGAAAAACCATTTAAAAATGTTTATCTGACCGGAATAGTCCGCGATAAAGTTGGAAGGAAGATGTCCAAATCACTTGGTAATTCACCCGAGCCCCTGGATCTTATAGCCAGATATGGTGCCGACGGTGTGAGGGTTGGAATGCTTCTATGCTCACCTGCGGGTGGTGATCTGCTGTTCGATGAAAGCCTTACAGAACAGGGCCGAAATTTTTCCAACAAGATATGGAACGCTTTCAGACTGGTCAGGAGCTGGAAAATTGATGAAACCATCGGTCAACCCGGACATTCTGCTTCTGCGATAGAATGGTTCGAAACAAGACTTAATGAATCCATATTAAGACTGGACCGTCTGTACGACCATTATAAATTATCAGAAGCGCTGATGCTTCTTTACAAACTTTTCTGGGATGATTTTTCATCCTGGTACCTGGAGATCATCAAGCCCGGATATAAAAAACCTCTGGATAAAGCCACATATGAGTCTACACTTGCATTTTTTGACTCTTTGCTCCGTCTTCTTCATCCCATAACGCCTTTTATTACCGAGGAGCTGTGGCAGCGGCTGGATGACCGCAAAGAGGGGGAAAGCATTGGTATGGCCCTTATGCCCAGCGCGGGGAAAGTCAAAAAGAAACTGCTTGAGGATTTTGCCCTGGTAATGGATGTTGTCAGCACGATCCGCACGATCAGAACAGCTAAGAATATACCTAATAAGGAACCTCTGGAGCTCGTTGTCCGGATAAACGGCGCAAATGGCATGCCTTCACTGAGCGAGATTGTCGTTAAGCTTGCGAACCTTTCCGCCATAAGCGAAACCGGCCATAAGCCCGATAATGCTGTATCCTTTATAACAGGAACTACGGAATTCTATATTCCTATGGGTGAAGAGCTTGATATCGGTAGCGAAATTGAAAGAGTTGAAAAAGAGCTTGAATATGCAAGGGGATTTCTTGCAACAGTGATGAAAAAACTTGAAAATGAAAGTTTCGTCAGTAATGCTCCCGAAAAAGTGATTCAAAACGAGATGGCAAAGAGGGCAGACGCAGAAAGCAGGATCAGGACGCTGGAGGAAAGACTGAAAAGTCTGCGATAAAATACATTACCGGTTATATTCTTCCAGCCTCATTCCGGTGAGCAGGTAACACTATTTCAGCAAGCCACAAAGTACATATATACATACTTACGGTTTATCTGCAGCCGGTTTGAAAAGGTCCTCTGCCATTAATGTCGGGCCATCTGCAATTTTCAGCCTGTACTCAGTCTCTTATGCTACTTCAACAAAGCCGACCAGCAATTTCTTTTTAATTCTTCTGTACACTCACAATAAAAAACCCCCGGTAATTGCCGGGGGTTTTTCAGTAAACCGTGAAGCTGGATTTGTTTATTTGTTAATTTGGAGTTATGTATTATTAAAACGAGAAAAAACGGCTGTTAGTATTCACGAATCTTAATATTCCTGAACCAGACATCATCGCTATGGTCCTGAAGTGCAATAACACCTTCAATATACTTACCAAACAACTCGACATCGAATTTGCTGTTTTCCACCATTTCTTCCCATTCAGGAGTACCAAGTTGGTATTCAAGCACATCTTCCCCGTTCTGGCGATGGAATACCGTGCCGTTATATACAATTATCTCTGCAGTGTTCCATTCTCCGGCCGGCCTGGTGTTCTGGGGAACCGGGGGCAGTATATCATAAAGTGCTGCCGCCTTGCGGTTACCGTCAACACCTCTTTCTGCATCCGGGTGGCGCTCATTGTCAAGTATCTGGAATTCCGGTGCAGTATGCCATACCGGTCTGCCGGGAATTTCGCGTCCAAGGAAAAATATACCACTGTTCCCGCCTTCAGAGATTTTCCAGTCAACTTTTAGGTGAAAATCCCTGAATTTGCCTTCGTAAACAATATCGCCGCCACGTTCACCGGCAATGCAGCGGAGCGTTCCGTCTTCCACTACCCAACCCTGTGGGAAGGCATCGCCGTTATATGACCGCCATCCGGTAGTTGTCTCGCCATCAAATAGAAGTATAAATCCTTCTTCCTTTTCCTGTTGAGTCAGTGTGTTTGGAGCAGCCTCTTCAAACTCTTTCCCCTGGCTACAGGAAAACGAGATCAAGAGCACAAAAATGGCAGCGAAAAATAAAAGAAAATGATATTTTTTCATTTTTTTAATATTTAGGGTATTGTTTTGCAAATACGACTGTCTGCAGGCCCATTTTGCCTGTTTTGCCTGCAGACAGTCGTGATAAAAATATATCCGGGTTTGGATTACGGCATAGCCGGCAATCTCCACCCGCTTCTGTAAGGCCTGCTGATCAGGTCGCTTGCAAACTGGTTTGCATCTTCCCAATCGGTCCATGTTTTGGCGAATGAAGGATGACCATCCTCGATTTTGAATCCGTCGGCTATAACGGTGCGGATCCTTTCATCATTACCGATATTGGTGAACCTCATGTTCTGTCCATTCCATTCTAGCTCTTTATTGAGTGACTGCAGACGGACGGCAAGAACACCCATCACAACCATTTCGTTGAACGGACCTGCCTCATTGAAAGCAGATGCCGCTTCAACCCTGTTATCAGGACTTTCCTTGCAGGCACGGACCCAGTCCATATAATGGTTTTCATCGGGAACACGGCGGACAAATTTCGGTACATCAGGCACGCGGCCCGAAAGCAGCCATGGTTCACGGCCATAACAGCCTGCTACAAGTGTATCCTTTGTTCCGTAGAATATCACAGCTCCACCGGCATTGTTCATATTTCTGCCTGCAGGCCACCCATCGGGCATCTCGGGACGAATACCACCATCATACCAGTTTACAACCACTTCGGGAAGATTTACCTTCATATTGCTGCTTGGTCTTCTGGCCGGGTACGTAAGTTTAACCTTCTGGGCCACCGGGGCGCAGTCAACCAGTAGAAGGCTTGAACTACCCTGCACTTTCGTAGGATAGGTCAGTTCCAGGCCAAGGAAAACGGGATGAAGCACGTGGCAAGCCATATCACCCAGGGCGCCTGTACCGAAATCCCACCAGCCGCGAAAGTTCCAGGGATGATAGATCTCATTGAAAGGACGCATGGGAGCAGGACCGATGAACAGGTCCCAGTTCAAAGTCTCAGGAACGCGGTGTACCTCCTCGGGAGTATTCAGGCCCTGGGGCCAGATCGGCCTGTCGGTAAATGAATCAACTCTTGTTACCTCGCCAATCTCGCCATTGGCGATCCATTCACGACAAAGATTTACTCCTTCGCCCGATGCACCCTGGTTACCCATCTGTGTAGCAACACGGTATTTTTTTGCCAGGTTGGTAAGAAGGCGTGATTCGTAAACGGTATGAGTAAGAGGTTTCTCCACATACACATGTTTGCCCATGGTAATTGCATCTGCAGCTACAATTGCGTGGGTATGGTCTGACGTTGCCACCATAACCGCATCGATATCATTACCCATCTCGTCGAACATCCTGCGGTAATCCCAGTATTTTTTTGCATTGGGATAACGCTCAAAAACATTTTTGCTATATCTCCAGTCTACATCACAAAGACCGATTATATTTTCACTATCCATAGGTCTGAGTACGCCGGCGCCTCTGCCTCCGACCCCCACGCCTACTATATTCAGCCTGTCACTGGGAGCTTTATGCCCGAGTCCGCTTATAACACTGCTGGGAAGAATTGTAAAACCGGCAGCTGCTGCGGCTGAACTACCAAGAAATCTTCTTCTGGAAATTTTTTTATTCATTTTGAAAGAAATTAGTTAAAGTTGAATTGATTATAAATTATTATTTGATTGATTTTGCAAAATGATGCATATAAAGATCTTAAATTAATTTTTCGGGATGGAAAACCGTTACTTGGTGAAGAGATTCAATGCAAATCAATACACCACGCCAAATTACAAATATTATTATTTAGAACAATAAAATACACATTAAATTTTTCTGCGTAAAATTACACACGGGCGGATGAAAAAAATCACAACTCCGCCTTAAAACGTGACAAATTTCAAAAATTGTACTTCCTGTGCCAATTTTTGGCAATGTCAAACTTGTTTGTTAAAATTGCATTCGGAAATTATAATCCGGGTAACCGGGAATACTACAGGTACTGCATTTAACGGAATTATTTTATTCTTTAAAACATGGAAATTCCGGATTTAAAGCTGCCGGGATGCTGACGGGCCGGGGAAACAAATAACCAAAAAAACATATTATAAACTGATTTATCAATTAATCATATTATGAAAAATATTGCTGTGGCAGGATTCGGATTTATGGGGATGACTCATACGTTGAATATCTTGAAAAATAAGGAACTGAAATTAAAAGCTATAATTGATCCGGATCTCCATCTTTTAGAAAAGAACCTGAACGCTGAAACCGGGAACTTTTCAACCGGAAATATCAGCCCGGAAGAACTGGCAGAATTAAATAAGTATTCCAGTCTGGATGAATGTCTCGAATCCGAAGACCTTGATGCCGTCCATTTATGTGTACATACCAATCTGCACTATGATCTTACCAGGAAGGCATTACTGAAAGATAAACATGTATTGCTTGAAAAGCCGTTTTGTCTTGATATTGACAAGGGACAGGAACTTATTGAGCTGGCTGAAAAACGTGGCAAGGTACTTATGATTGGCCATGTTCTCCGGTTTATGTCGCCCTATGTGCAACTCAAAAAGTGGATCGAATCGGAAGAATTCGGGAAGTTAAGATTTCTTTCGATGCACAGGTATTCCGGCATCCCTACCTGGGGGCAGTGGATTGATAAGAATATCAGCACCAGCTCGGGAGGCGCCCTTTTCGATCTTGTTATCCATGACATTGACTTTGCAAGCTGGGTGCTTGGTCAGCCCTCGGTAATAAAATGTAATTATCTTCCGGGCAAAATGAGCAACCATGATTATGTAAGCGCCATGTGGAATTATGATGGAAGTAATGTTAATGTAAAGATAGAAGGCGGGAATACCTTCCACGGAAAATTCTCCTTCCAGGCCGGATATATGGCCCAGTTTGAAAAAGCAAGCGTTCATTATACGAGCCTTAAGGGCGATACCATCCAGGTATCGGACGAAAAAAGCATAAAGGAAATATCCGCCGGTGATCCTGGTACAAGCTACTATAATGAAATAGATTATTTTGCCGGATGTATGAAAAACGGTAACCGGCCAGAGTTATGCCTGCCCGGGTCGTCGCTGGATACAATTAAACTGTGCTACAGGCACATTATGGAATAGTTGTTTTAAGTCCTGCCGGCTTGCTGTTTTAATTTATGTCTGCCGTCCTTTCAGGGAGATAACCGACTGATATGCCACTTTGCATTATTAAGCAGATACTGGATCCTGTCATGTAACCTGCTCTGGCGCCCCTGCCAGAATTCAGCCAGATAAGGCATAAGCCGGTATCCACCCCAGTATTCGGGCCTTGGCACAGGCCGGTTTTTGAATTTATTTACCATTTCAGCCAGTTGGTCTTCCAACCGGCTGCGTGACGCGATCATCCGGCTCTGCCTGGATGCCCATGCACCAATTTTGCTGCCTTCGGGACGGCTTGCAAAATATTCATCAGATTCGCCAGCAGCAACTTTTTCTATTAATCCTTCAAATCTTACCTGTCTTTCCAACTCGGGCCAGTAGAACAGGAGGGCTGCACGGGGATTTTCTTCCAGCTGCCTGGCTTTTTTACTTTCATAATTGGTAAAGAATGACAATCCTTCATCATTCACATCTTTCAGCAATACGATCCGTGCTGACGGACGTCCTTCAGCCCCGCTTGTAGCAAGTGTCATGGCGGTAGGATCCATTACCTGTGCATTAAGGGCATCATCGAGCCATTTCCTGAATTGGACCAGAGGATCATCATCAACAGTGGTTTTGGAAAGTTCGCTGATGCAATACTCCCGGCGAATAGCAGCTATTCTTTTATTCATTGCCTAAATGTTGTCATGCAAATTTAAAGAAAATCTATCATGATAATTGAAGGAAATGCTGAGGCTGCAACGGTTTTTCCTTTTATGTATCTACCATGATGATATTTTGACCCTATTTTGTGAAGATATATAAACTATATTTATAATAGTATTTACAAAGCATGATCTTGATATTTTAACAAATATTTATTTTATGAAAACACAAAACAGAAGGAGGTTCATTAAAACTGCAGGAGCAGGAACTTTGTTTTCCTTATCTGCCAGTAGGTTTCCTTATTATTTCAGTAAAGACACTTCTGAAAAGCTTGCACTTTTAGGAGGTAATCCTGTTAGATCAGTAAGTTTTACTAGTTGGCCAATATGGACAGACCATGATGAAAATACTGTTTTGCCGGTTCTTCGCAGCGGCCGATGGTCACGTGCCAGGGTGGTGACCGAGACAGAGCAGAAACTTGCTGAAAAGATAGGTTCAAAACATTGCCTCCTTACAACCCACGGTACAACGGCACTGGTTACCTCGGTTTATGCCCTTGGTGCTGAAGGAGGTGATGAAGTTATTACGACACCCTATACATTCGTTGCAACAATCCATGCAATCTTTTTGAATAA
>SLGC01000455.1 GCA_007123885.1 Bacteroidales bacterium
TCTGTTATACCAGTTGGGCAGGAATAAAATCCATAATAGTATCGCCCCTGAGTCCCAGCCGGAGTGCCTCCATTGCCATAACCTCATTCGGGGCAATATTGCCAAGGTTTACATTTGCACCGAGCATTTTAATGAAATATACCTGCTGACTTTTAAGAGGTGCCTCCCAAATGACATCGTGCTGGTCGATATTATCGGTAATATTGCCAATAAGCTCCCTGTTGGCCGATCCATCGGGATTATAAATACCGATCGTACCGCTTTCCCGTGCTTCGGCTATAACTTTCCATGCACCGGCCTGTAATTCGGTTTTCATCTGGTTTACCCAACTTTCTAAAGGTATATAGACGCCGGCAAGCTTTGAGCCAACCTCTGAAAGAACCTGTACATCATTCTTGAGGATTTCAATACACCTGAGTTTTTCATCATGATCCATCGTAATGGTACCATCGGATACCTCAACCAGGTCAAGTTTGTATTCAGAGATGAATTCACGGTACTGCTCAAACATTCCGCGTACATAGAATACCTCGAACAACGTTCCTCCAAAATAAGGACGTATATTGCCTTCACGGTACACTTTCAGTTTTGTATGCAGATCCCTGGTGATAAGTGCTGTCCCAAAACCCAGCTTTACAAAATCGGTAAATTCTCCCGAAGAATTTACAAATTCTTCAGCCTCCCTGTTGCTCAATCCCTTATCCATCATCATGGTAATACCGTTGCTTCTTGGTTTGACCGGACGCTCGGCCACATAGGGTATATGATAATTCATTATTCCCGGTTTGAATGAATATTAGTTTTTGTTATGGCTGTTCTGCAAGAGGGCAGAACCTGTTTATTTCCTTGAATTAAATGCCTCCACGAGCTTTTTTATGGCCTTGTTTCTGGCAGCTTCCGGATAATATTTGTAAAAATCTTTATGCATCTCGTAATCAAGGGAAAGGGCAATAACAAGATAATGACCGGCCTTTTCAGCATTCCTGTTTTTAAGATAACAGGCCGCAAGCCTGTAGTTCAAAAGGGCCTGCCCTGGATTGGAGCGAACAGCCTCTAGCAACGTATCTATTGCTTTGATTTTTTTCCTGAGCACGAGAAAAGCTTCTGCCATGTTAACCCACGAATCCAAATCCAGGGGGTCGTATTTTACGGCTTTTTTATAGGCAATTATCGCTTCTGCGGGCTTATCCATCCTTAGAAGCACATTACCCAGGGAATACAAGTATTCAGGATTCTCAGGGAAAAATTCCAGTGCTTTTTTGATGTAATTCAGACTTTCCCCGTAATCACCCTTTGAACACATGACCAGCCCTTTGCCAAGCCATGCATCGGCATATTCAGGATCAACCCTGATCGCCTGGTTGTAGTATTCGAGAGCCTTATCCCACTGCTCGAGTTTCTCATGGCATTCTCCCAGATAGCAGATAACCTGCTCATTGTTCTGTTCAAGGAACAACAGCTCATTATACACTTCTATTGCCGATTCAATATTTCCATTATTTGCCAGTGTATTGGCCTTGTTAAAATAGGCAGAAGCATATTCATCGTCAAGCGCAATGGCAAAATCATATGATTCTATGGCTTTTGTATAGTTTTCAAGCCGGTTATAGATCACTCCCATATTGTACCAGACATTTTCCGAAAAGGGGTCTATATCCAGAAACCTGTTATAAAATTCAAGAGCCTTGTCATGCTGATCGATCCTTTCGTAGCAATAGGCTATATCATAAATATAGGAAAGGTTCCCGGGTTCCAGGTCATTTGCCTGGATCAGGTATTTAAGGGCGTGTTGAAAATGATTTTGTTGCTCAAGGGCAAGGGCAATATTAAACATCATTTCGGCCTTGTTATCGGCGGTAAGTGTCAGGGCTCTGTTAAATTCCCTGATGGCATCTTTTATCTTTCCAAGGCGGGTCAGAGCGATCCCTTTAGTCATAAATATCTCAGAATTGCTTCCCTCAATTTTCTCAATGGTTTTCAGAATATTCAATGATTCAACAGGCTGACCCTTTTCAATCAGGATCATTGCTTTCTTAAGTTGAATAATAGTGGATGAAGGATGCTGTTTCAGGGCATACTGAACCGCCTTCCAACCCCTGCTGATCTTCCCCTGGTTTAAATAATAATCTATAATCTCCTCAAATTCTATCACATCAAAGTAATAACCTGCACGGTGGCTCAGCATATTCTCGAACCGTTTTACAAGATCTTCAAGGCTGTTATCATTGTAAAGGCTATCTTTTTCTTCTTCATTCATAATTTACAGGATCAATCGGTAAAAATACAAATAATTTCCGGCATCTCAAGTTGTACGTAATTACCTGAAAAGGATAAAAGTAGACCTGACTTTATGAAGTAAAAATATCATCAATTTTATAAAATAAACCACTTGTTGTTATTTTTTTTTCAACAAAAGGTGAACAAGAAATATTGAATATTTTGCAATTCCCCTTATTTTTTGTAAATTTCAATAATAAATGAGAATATTTGTAAACACATTCTTAAAATTATCTGATAATTATGGAAAATTTCCGCGAAAAGCGACTTGAACGGCAATTAAAGTCGCAAAGAACAACAAGTATTGTAATTGCAGTATTGCTTATTCTTTCAATACTTGCGAATATCTGGCTTATTGTACGCGTTAGCAATGTCCGGGGGGAAGTAGAAGAAATCGCCCAGGAAAGAGATGAAATTATTTATGAAAGAGATGCTTTTGAGCAGGAAACTGAACAGCTTGAATCTGAAGTAGAAGCCTTGAACCAGCAAATTGAAGGTCTCAGGCAGACTGCGGAAGATCTTGAATCAGAAGTGCAGGCACGGGGAGCCCGGATTGCTGCCCTGAGAAGGCAGTTGGGCACCCAGATAGAGGATCTGCAGGAAAAACTTGCTGAACTGGAAGGTCTTGAAGAAGAATACAGGATACTTGAAGAGGAACGTGAGGAACTGCTCGTAAAAATAGAAGACCTGGAGGATGATCTGACCGGGCTAAGGGAGGAGCATCAAGCCCTGGGAGATCTGGTCGACAGGGCAACATACCTGCAGGCATATAATGTCCATGCATATACTGTGCGTGACAGATGGTGGGGCCGTCCGGTCCTGATGGAGGTTGCAGGCAGGGTTACCCGCACCATGGTCAGCTTTGAGATAAATTCCAGCCTGCTGGTGGAACCTGCCGCAAAAGATGTCCATGTTGTAATGCTAGATCCGGAAGGTCAGGTTGTAAATCCTTCAAATGATACCTTTACCATTGAAGATACCGGCGAGGAAAGCCCATGGACCGTTCATACCACGTTCCAGTATGATCAGAGATCGGTTCCGCTTATGTACAGGATAGAACATGAGGACGGACTTACAGAAGGCGTTCAGACAGTTGAGGTATATATTAACGGTGAATTCGGGGGAAGCACTTCACTTACACTGGAATAGTGCCTGATAACCGGAAATGGCTGCGGAAAGAATGTCATAGTGCATTTATGCATTTTTATCACACATGCCTTTCGGGCAAAGCCCCGCCAGGACACAACCGCACCTTGACGACGCTCGTTTTGAGTTAAACTTAACGAAGGTACCGGGAATCTTGTTTTTTATCTGCAAGAACAGTTAATCGTAGAGTTCCTTCCGGGCCGCTTTAAGTGTGTTGTTCAGCAATGAAACAATAGTCATTGGTCCGACACCACCCGGCACAGGAGTAATGTAACTGCATTTGGGGGCTACCTCATCATATTTAACATCACCAAGGAGCTTCCATCCCGATTTTGTCTTTTCAGATTTGACCCTGGTGATACCGACATCAATAACCACGGCTCCTTCCTTTACCATATCTGCAGTGACAAACTCAGACCTTCCCATTGCGACTATCAATATATCTGCCGTTCTGCATACCGCCTTAATATCCTTTGTTCGGCTATGGCAGACAGTCACCGTAGCATCTCCGGGATATCCCTTGCGGGCCATCAGCAATGCCATGGGCTTGCCTACGATATTGCTTCTTCCAAGCACGACACAATGTTTACCTGAGGTTTCGATATTGTATCTTTTGATCAGTTCAACTATCCCGTTGGGAGTGGCGGATACATAACATGGCTGGTCTATAAACAGGCGTCCCACATTTATGGGATGAAACCCGTCCACATCCTTCTTGTAGCTGATCGCGGCAACAACTTTTTCTTCCGAGATGTGGGAAGGAAGGGGCAACTGAACAATCAGTCCGTCGATATCATCATTATTATTTATTTCTTCAATTTTAGCAAGCAAAGCTTCTTCCGAAACACCGGCATCCATTCTTACAAGCGTAGATTCGAATCCCACCTGCCCGCATGCCTTTACTTTATGGGCTACATAGGTTTCACTGGCTCCCTCAGTGCCTACAATCATTGCAGCAAGATGAGGTACTTTTTTCCCGGATTTTTTCATTTCCGATACTGCATCAGCAATTTCTTCCTTTATTTGCGAAGAAATTAGTTTACCATCAAGTAAGTTCATGTTTT
This sequence comes from Bacteroidales bacterium, assembly GCA_007123885.1. Classification (GTDB taxonomy): domain Bacteria; phylum Bacteroidota; class Bacteroidia; order Bacteroidales; family PUMT01; genus PXAP01. The sequence continues at coordinate 4,488 of SLGC01000455.1, forward strand.
CAAGATTTTTAATGTAGTCCTGTTAAAGTATTGGTTTTATCGCCCTGGCATAGGCATCCCTTTCATCATTTTACCTTTTTTACCGGTTGTCATCATCCTCATCATCTTTCTTGTTTCATCAAACTGCTTGATGAGGCGGTTTACTTCCTGTATGTTTGTTCCACTTCCTTCCGCTATTCTTTTCCTCCTGCTTCCGTTTATAATTACAGGTGTTTCCCTTTCCTCCGGGGTCATCGACTTTATAATAGCTTCGATCCCCTTGAATGCATCATCATCAATATCAAGATTCTTCATGGCTTTACCTACCCCGGGTATCATGCCGGCAAGTTCCTTAAGGTTACCCATTTTCTTGATTTGCTGGATCTGGGAAATAAAATCATTGAAATTGAACTGGTTTTTTGCTATTTTTTTATGAAGTTTCCTGGATTCCTCTTCATCAAACTGTTGCTCTGCCCTTTCAACAAGTGTAACAATATCACCCATGCCGAGGATCCTGTCAGCCATCCTCTCGGGATGGAATACATCAATGGCATCAAGCTTTTCTCCGGTGCTTATGAATTTTATCGGCTTGTCTACCACCGATCTGATCGAAAGTGCCGCCCCTCCCCTTGTGTCACCGTCAAGCTTGGTAAGTACAACACCATCGAAATCAAGCCTTTCATTGAAGGCTTTCGCGGTATTTACAGCATCCTGCCCTGTCATCGAATCCACAACAAACAAGATCTCATTGGGTTCAACGGCCTTTTTTACTGCAGAAATTTCATCCATCATCTGCTCATCCACCGCAAGCCGGCCGGCAGTATCGATAATGACAAGATCATATCCCTGCTGTCTGGCATGCCGGATAGCAGATTGCGAGATTTTCACTGGCCGCTTGTTATCCTCCTCCGAGTATACCGGAACACCGGTCTGCTCCCCGAGTATTTTCAACTGTTCTATTGCAGCGGGACGGTATACGTCGCCGGCCACCAGCAGGGGATTTTTTGCTTTTCTTGATTTAAGGAATTTTGCCAGTTTGGCAGAGAAAGTAGTTTTTCCTGATCCCTGCAAACCGGAAATCAGGATCACAGAGGGTTTTGACTTTAAGTCGATATCCTCCATTTTGCCGCCCATAAGTTGGGCAAGCTCGTCATGTACGATCTTGACAAGCATCTCTCCGGGTTTGACTGAAGCCAGTACGTTTTGCCCAAGAGCTTTTTCCTTGATCCTGTCGGTAAAACTTTTTGCTATCTTGAAGTTGACATCTGCATCGAGCAGGGCCCTTCTTACTTCCTTAAGCGTTTCTGCTACATTTATTTCTGTAATGTACCCTTCGCCCTTCAATAATTTGAATGAACGTTCAAGTCTTTCTGATAAATTCTCAAACATTTTTGGTATTTTTTTCTTTAAACAACAAATTTAATGAATAGAACTGCTTTTGACAATATTTATTTTGCCTTAAAAGTCAGCTTCCGGATTTGCAGACTGGATCGATCTCAATTCAACTATCTTCAAATCAGGATTTAAAAAACCTGAACCTGCCAATCAGATAAAATTTCAGCTAAATTACATCCTGTCGGGAACCTCGATGCCCAGTAGAGCCATTCCTTTTTTTATAACCTCGCCGGTAAGAGTCGACAGGTGGATCCGGTAATTCCTTATATCACAGTTTTCCTCCTTCAATACAGGATGATCGTGATAGAACTGGTTATATTCCCTTGCCAGTTCATAAATCAAATTGGCAATTATCGCCGGACTACAGGTTTTGCCAGCTTCAGCGACAACCTGGGGAAATTCATGCAGCAATGCCGAAACACCGGTCTCCTTTTTGCTGAGCTGAAAATCTGCAGCACCGGCGGAATTGGCAACAATACCTGTCTGTTCAGCCTTTTTTAACAATGATCTTATCCTGGCATGGGTATATTGTATGAAAGGACCGGTATTGCCGTTAAAATCGATCGATTCTTCGGGATTGAATATCATATTCTTCTTCGGATCCACCTTGAGTATGAAATATTTCAATGCTCCCATTCCGATTACCCTTACTATGGATTCCTTTTCCTCACAGGATAGCCCTTCAAGTTTTCCAAGCTCTTCAGAAAGTTTCCCGGCTGTTTGGATCATTTCATCAATCAGGTTATCAGCATCAACTACCTTTCCCTCCCGCGATTTCATCTTACCTGAGGGCAGTTCAACCATACCGTAGGATATATGCTCTATATTCTGTGCCCAGGCGTATCCCAGCTCCTCCAGGATCAGTGAAAGTGCCCTGAAATGATAATCCTGCTCATTGCCGACCACATAATACATTTTCCCGGCATTGTAATCTTCCTGCCTCATAACTGCCGTACCCAGATCCTGTGTAATATATACCGATGTGCCGTCAGAACGAAGAAGCAGCTTTTCATCGAGTCCCCGGTGTGTCAGGTCTGCCCATATTGATCCATCCTCCTTTTTAATAAGGAGTCCTTTTTTCAGCCCCTCCCCGACTATCTCTTTGCCTTTATGATAAGTATCTGATTCATAGTATATTTTGTCAAAGGATACACCGAGCCGTTCATATGTGACATCAAATCCTTCATACACCCATCCATTCATTTTGTTCCATAATTCAACCACAGCGGGATCACCTGCTTCCCATTTCCTGAGCATTTCCCGGGCTTCCTTTATCAGGGAAGCTTCCCTGCGGGCCTCTTCCTCATTCATACCTTTTTCAACCATTCGTTCGATCTCATTCCTGTAAGCTTTTTCAAACATGACATACAGATCGCCCACGAAATGATCTCCCTTTTTACCCGCATCAACCGGTCTCATATTGTTACCCCATTTTTCCCAGGCCAGCATGGTTTTGCAGATATGTATTCCACGGTCATTTACCAGGTTGACCTTTTTTACATCCTTGCCGTTTGCTTCAAATATCCGGGTAAGGCTGTTACCAAGCAGATTGTTCCTTATGTGGCCCAGATGCAGGGGCTTATTTGTATTTGGAGATGAAAATTCAACCAGTACGGTTTCACGGTCAACAGTGTATTCATGATAACCATAATTTGAGTCTCCTGCTGACTCGTTGACGAAATCTATCCAGTATGATGATTTTACCACCAGGTTCACAAAACCTTTTATTACATTGAAATCAGAGATCCCGGGTAATTCCTTCAGATAGTTCCCAAGTACCAGTCCGGCTTCAGCCGGGGACATTTTCATAAGTCTGACAAGTGGAAAAACAACAAGGGTAAGATCTCCTTCGAATTCCTTACGTGTCTTCTGCAATTGTATAAGAGAACTATCCGGCTCAGGCAATGATTTTTCGGTAAAGAAACGCTTTACTGCAAGGGTAATGGTCTTCTCAATTCTCATCTTGAATTTCGGAATTAACCGGTTTAAATTAAAAAACGCAAAGATACAAAGAATCATCCATCATACCTGTTTTCATCAACAATTATTCAGGCAGAAGGTTTGAACTTTGATCATCTGCCGCTTTGTGCAGGAATAGCAAATATCGCCCGAAAAGTGATTGGATTTATTGAAAGAGATATGCAGTGAATATCAAAAAAGGCCATCAACCTGATGGCCCTGAAATTTAGAATATAATTTCCGGTTCTTCTCCATAGAATATCAGCATAGCTTGTTTTTGGCTGCATACCGGTTTTTGTCAGCAGAGTTATTTATCCATCCTCTTATCCAGATGCAGGGATCATACATCCATGGCTCAATAACAATTCCGGGTTCCGCCTCTGTCCTGCTGAATCCTGTAAATTCGGCATACCTCCAGGGGTCGGTCATCCAGGGTTCCAGGGCAACCAGACTTTCCGGTTCTGCAATCTCTGGAATGATATCGCCTGAGAACCTCAATGGTTCGGTCATCCAGGGTTCGATACCGGTTTCGTTCTCCGCATGCTGACCGGAATAATCAATTGTTCCGGCATACCTCCAGGGGTCGGTCATCCAGGGTTCAATATCAATAGCGGACTCTGTTTCCTGGCTGATATCGGCAGAAAATCCTGCAAACATCCCGGAATTTGTCATCCAGTCTTCTATAATTACCGGGGGTTCATCTGCCGTTATCAGTAAAAATACTTTATTTGAACCTGAACCGGCAGCGGCTGCAGGTAAATGGTCTGAAGCGTAAACAAATAGAATGAATAGAATGAATTTTAGCAATGTTTTTGTAAATATATTTTGCATATTGTTAAACAGTTTAGAATAATTATTATTAATTGTTTTAATGATTATACCGGAATCTTTATCAAAATACAAACATTATTTCCGAAATTTTGTTCAAGCAATGATGTCATTTTTTAATCATAACCTGATTAGATTTCCCATTTTCAGAAGTTTAGCAGATTATTAATTTTTGGTTTAACCCTGAATTTTTCTTACTTGCAATCCATAAGTTAAAATTCGCTGAAACCGGACCATCCCTCCCTGAAGGAGGTGGCTTTAATCCCGTTTTTGCTATGCACCGCGATTTTTTTAAATCGCACATGCCTTTCGGGCAAAGCCCCGCCAGGATATGACCGCGCCTAAAAGAGGCGGGTTTTAAGTTAAATTAAAGGAAGTCTTGAAAAAACAGGAAGTTATTGTTTCAGTCACCAGTGACATTGCTACAGATCAAAGGATAAAACGTATTTGCAGCACCCTTCATGAAGCAGGCTACAGTATTCTGGTAACCGGCAGGCAACTCGACGGAAGCCTTGATGTTGATAATTTTCCCTGCAGGATAAGACGAGTCAGGCACTGGTTCAATAAGGGCTGGCTGTTTTATGCAGAATACAACATGCGCCTCCTTATTTTTTTACTTTTTTCAAAATTTGACATATTGCATTCAAATGATCTGGATACACTTCCGGCAAATTTTCTGGCATCCCGCTTAAAAAGAAAGATCCTGATATATGATTCCCACGAGTTTTTTACCGAAGTTCCTGAACTCAATCGCCGCAAAACTGTTAAAAGGATTTGGGAAGCCATTGAAAACCTGATATTTCCGCGCCTGAACCACATAATCACCGTAAGTAATTCAATAGCAAGGGAATATTGCAGGAAGTACGGCAAAGAAATTCAGGTAATACGGAATCTGCCTGAAAAAACTGAAATCAGGTCTCCCCGTGACCCCTCCTATTATGGTTTGCCGCCGGGGAAAAAGCTTGTTATTCTTCAGGGTACGGGAATAAACAGGGAACGGGGAGCCGAAGAAGCCGTCAGCTCTATGAAACTGGTTAAGGATGCAGTTCTGATCATTGCAGGAAGAGGCGATGTGATCCCGGGGTTGAAAGAACAGGTAAAGAAGTATTCCTTAAATGACAGGATATTCTTCCTTCCTGCCATGCCTTACCGTGAATTAATGCAGCTTACATGCATTTGTCATGCAGGTCTTTCGCTCGACAAGGACACCAGCCTGAACTATCGTTTCAGTCTGCCTAACAAGCTGTTCGATTATATTGCAGCAGGTATCCCGGTGGTTGCTTCACCTCTTCCGGAAGTAAAGGAAATTGTTGAGAAATATGGGATCGGATTAATAATTGAAAATCATTCACCCGTTGAAATAGCCGGAAAAATCAGCAAAATCCTTTATGATATTCCCCGTAACCATTGGAAGGATAATCTTATCAGGGCTTCCGAAGAGCTGAACTGGGAAAGGGAGAAACAAAAATTGCTGAATATTTACAACTATTCTACAGGAAATTATAATATTTCTTCCGGATTGCCGTATTAAGCCAGTATGAAAACAGAGGCACCTCCATTGAAATATAAAACCTCTTGCTATTTTTGTAAGATAAATTCAAAAGAACATTATTTAATTTATTTTATTGAATAATATGCCAAGATTTAAATATATATTCCTGTTTCTGGCTTTTCTAATTTCAGCCGGATGTTCTGTTTTTGCAACCGGGTATAATATCAAAGTAAAAGTTGACGGTATTCAGGATACCACATTACTGCTCGCGTATCATTACGGAAACCGTAAATTCATCAAGGACACCATTGAGGTCGATAATTCAGGATCAGGAGTGTTCAGTGGCGATGAAGCCCTGCCCGGTGGAATTTATCTTGTTGTTACTCCCGGCATGAACTATTTTGAATTGCTTATTGACAGGGAACAGCACTTTAGCCTGGAAACCTCCCTTGATAACCCGGTAGAAGATATGAATATAGATGGTTCCCGGGAAAACAGGCAGTTCATTGATTACCACAAATTCATGAACAAGCAGCAATCTCTTTCTGCCGGGATCCGTGAACGAATGCAGAATAACAGCAATAATCCCGATTCTATAAAATACCTGCAGTCGCTCGGAAATGAAATTGACCGTGAAGTACAGGAATACTGGGATTCGATCATAAGGAACAATCCCGGAACACTGCTGGCCGGTATGGTACAAGCCATGAAAACTCCCCGTGTACCCGAATTCAATATCCCTTCAAATTCTTCAAATCCTGATTCTTTAAAGTGGGTGATGGGTTATGAATATAACAAGGAACATTTTTTTGACGGAGTTGATTTTTCCGATGACAGGTTGTTGCGGACACCCATACTTCATAATAAACTGGAACACTTCTTCAATCGGGTTCTGATCCAGAGCCCCGATTCAATAATACCCCAGGCTGTAAGAGTAATTGAGTATTCAAGGGCAAACGATGATGTTTTTCAATACGTCACCGTCTTTCTTCTGAACCATTACGAAAGGTCCCAAATAATGGGGCATGATGAAGTCTTCGTAGAACTTGTTGAAAGATATTATCTTAATGGTGATGCATTCTGGGCAAATGAAGAAACCATCAGGAAATTAAGGGAAAGGATCGAACGGATCAAGCCAAATCTCATCGGTCGTACAGCTGCCGAACTTAAAATGAGTACCCCGGATGGCGATATCGTCAGTCTGCATGAGACCGATGCCGAATATATCATTATTTACTTTTATGAACCCTCCTGCGGTCACTGCAAGGTGGTTACGCCAAGGCTCAGTGAGTTGTATAGAAGTTACAGGGAACGGGGACTAAAGATTTTCGGTGTATATATCTATGATGATAAAGAGGAATGGAACCAGTATATCGGAGAGAACAACCTTGAATGGATAAATGTTTTTGATCCCCAAAACCGGAGCAACTTCCGCTTTTATTATGATATTTACAGTACTCCGGTAATGTACATACTGGATTCCGACAAGACAATTATAGCAAAGCGTGTAGGAATAGAAACCTTAGAGCAGATACTGGAAGAGGTTATGTAACCGGCTGGTTCTTTAAAGAATCGTAGATAGCCGTTCCGATAGCCGCGGGCGATTCCACAACATGGATACCGCACTCCCTCATTATATCCATTTTCGCGGCAGCAGTATCATCGCTGCCCCCTACAATTGCTCCGGCATGCCCCATCCTCCGGCCTTTCGGGGCAGTCTGACCCGCAATGAAACCCACAACCGGCTTGGTGCCTTTTTCTTTTATCCACAAAGCAGCTTCAGCTTCCATGGTCCCACCAATTTCTCCTATTATGATTATTCCCTCTGTCTCCCGGTCATCCATGAATAACTTCACAGCATCAAGGGTAGTTGTGCCGATAACCGGATCACCTCCTATGCCGATGCAGGTGGACTGGCCGAGGCCGGTTTTGGTTACCTGGTCAACTGCTTCATAGGTAAGCGTTCCGGAGCGGGAAACGATCCCGACACTTCCCTTTTTGTGGATAAAGCCGGGCATGATACCCACTTTTGCTTCTCCGGGAGTTATAATACCCGGACAATTTGGCCCGATTAACCGTGTTTTACGCCCCCTGAGATAATCTTTTACCTTTACCATGTCATTTACCGGTATTCCCTCTGTAATGGCCACAACAAGCTCTATGCAGGCTTCAGCAGCCTCCATGATTGCATCTGCAGCAAAGGCAGGGGGGACGAAGATCACTGACACATTTGCCCCTGTACCGGCAACAGCATCAGAAACCGTATTGAAAACAGGTCTTTCAAGATGTTGCTGCCCTCCTTTCCCCGGAGTCACTCCACCGACTACTTTCGTTCCATATTCAATCATACGGGCGGCATGGAAAGTTCCCTCGCTGCCGGTGAATCCCTGGACAATCACACGGGAATCCTTGTTTAAGAGAATACTCATTTATGTTATTGTTTGGTTAGATTCATTTTTAAGCTTATCTAAAGATACCGGGTTATTTCGGAATAAATATCCTTTACCGGCCTGCCATATTCCAGTGCAAGTCTTTTCAGGTCATCATATTCAATTTTCATATTTACCCGGTTTCCTTTAAAATATGAAATTTTAGCCTGTACCCGCCCCAGCGGGGTATCGATTATTTTCTGTTCCCTTTCGAGAATTTCACGGAACTCCTTACGGATCCTTGTCCCGATTGATGTAGTTTCCCTGAAAATAATGTCCAGTAGCTTATCCTTATCAGACGGTTCAGCCAGGACGGTCATTTTTATCCCCGGCCGGTTTTTCTTCATCTGGATGGGAATAAGAAATACTTCAAGTGCGCCGGCCTGGTACAACCTGTCAATAACATGATCATAAAACTGAGGATCCATATCGTCGATATTTGTCTCGATAACATCAATGGTACCGGCAATGCTCCCCTGCCCCGCTTCACCGAGATATACACGCAACACATTGGGATGTTCGAAATCTTTTGTCCCGGCTCCGTACCCTATTGAGCGGGTTTCCATCAACGGCATATCACCGAAACCAGCTGCAACAGAAGCAATAATTGCAGCACCGGTGGGAGTTACCAGTTCTCCTTTTGAATCAGTAGAATAGCAGGGTATCCCTTTCAGTATTTCGGCTGTGGCCGGAGCAGGAACGGGAAATTTACCGTGGGAAAATGTCACAAAACCTGAACCTACATTTAACCTGGAGCAATAGATTTTTTCAATTCCCAGTTTTTTGAATCCTGTAAGTGCAGCAACAACATCAACAATTGTATCGACCGCTCCTATCTCATGGAAGTGGACCTTTTCAAGCGGCATATTATGGATTTTGGCTTCAGCCCGGCCAATCATGAGAAAAATATCCTTTGCTTTATCTTTCACATCCCGGTCCAGAGTGGAATTATCGACAATCTCATTAAGATCGCTAAGATGCCGGTGATGTTTCTGTTCTTCATAAACTACTGTAAATTTGGTAGAAGAGATATGCTGCTTGACTATTTTAGAGGCTTTCAGCTCCACAGCCTCAAGCCCCAGCTTTTTAATTTCAGCACTCAGTTCATCAATATCCAGGCCTGCGTCCAGTAATGATCCTGTGATCATATCTCCGCTTATTCCTGAAAAACAATCAAAATAGGCTATTCGCATAATATGTTTCTATTAATTCTACCGGTAATACTTTTCTTATCCAGACTTTACCTCCTTATGAATTTCAGGGAGGCCAAAAAGGTTGCTAAAAATATGATGGGACCTCACACAAAAGGATAAGGGTTTACAGTTATTATTAGTTTATGACAGTAAGTTTTATTTATAAATACCCTTGTTGACCAGAGAAGCAAAATAGGCTGCCCCGAACCCGTTATCGATATTAACCACTGTAACTCCCGGCGCACATGCATTTAGCATGGTGAGCAGCGGACCGACACCCTGGAAGCTTGCTCCGTATCCAACAGATGTAGGAACAGCAATAACCGGTTTATCCACCAGTCCCCCCACCACTGCCGGAAGTGCACCATCCATTCCCGCAACCACGATCAGCACGTTCGCATCATCTATTGCTTTTTTGTTGTTAAAAAGCCGGTGCAGTCCGGCAACACCCACATCATAAAGGGTTTTAACATGGTTTCCCATAAAAGAAGCAGTTTCAACAGCCTCTTCGGCCACTGGTATATCAGAGGTCCCGGCGCTGATAACAAGGATGTACCTTGATGGATCCGGTTCAGCTTCTCCGGTATCTTTTTTTACTGTAATTGTACGGGCAAGCTTGTTATATCTGGCTTCAGGAAGAACGTCCGAAACCGCAGCGAACATTTCTTCATTTGCCCTTGTGGCAAGAACCATATTCTGTCTTGACAGGTGGATGACAATATTCTTCACCTGATCAACAGTCTTGTTCTGGCAATACACCACTTCAGGATATCCCCTGCGAATAGTTCTGTGATGATCAAGTTTGGCAAAGCCCAGATCCTCAAAAGGCAGGTTTTCAAGCTTCTGAACGGCATCTTCAATACTGATTTCCTGATTGCGGAGACTTTTAAGAAGCTCCTTCAGTTTTTCCTTTTGCATTTGAATTAATTAATTTGTTTAACGAACCGCTTTTAAACTCCTTTATTTCTGTAACATAAAAACCAATCTTCGTAAATATGGCACGTATTTCACCTATATTTGCTTCAACTATATTATTATACAGCGGATTGACTTCAAGTACTGCCCTCTCACCAAAATGACGTACACGAAGCTCCTTAACACCCAAAGACCTCACAAATCCCTCAGCCTCTTCAACCTGTGCCAGTTTTTCAGGGGTAACCGGACTTCCGTATGGAATACGTGATGCCAGGCAGGGACTGGCAGGCTTATCCCAGATATTCAGTTCAAGGTATTTTGCAATGCTGCGGATATCATCCTTTGTCAATGCGGCATCCCTGAGGGGACTGACGACCTGGTGCTCTTCAGCCGCCTTTAGTCCGGGGCGGTAATCGCCCAGATCATCAAGATTTGTACCGTTGGCAATGAACCTGATACCTTCCTCCCGCGCTACCGAGGTGGTGTATTCGTATAATTCGGTCTTACAGTAATAACAGCGGTTATCGGGATTCTTCGAATAACTTTCATTTTCAAGCTCCCCCGTGGTGACAACCTTTAGCCTTGATCCGGTCTCACGGGCAAAATCAATTGCCGCATCAAGCTCGCTTCTTGGAATTGAAGGTGAGTCGGAAATAACGGCCAGAACTTTGTTTCCAAGGACCATATGTGAAACTTTCAACAATAATGCACTATCCAGTCCGCCGGAAAAGGCGACAATGAGCTTATCATATTTCGAGATCTCCATTTTAAGGGCATCCAGTTTTTGTTCAGCTTTATCCTTCATCTTATAATATTTGGTTAACAAATGATTACAGAAAATTACAGTATTATTTTTGTTAGTGCAATATAATTGATTTTTTGTCAGCTACATAAAGTAATCCCTGTATATATTGCGATAGAAGCTTAGATCCATGCCACTTGCCTTCATAAGCTCCTTGTTTTGTATAATTTCCTTTTTAGGTCCTGCTGCCATTATTTCTCCCTTTTTGAGAACAGCTATCCTGTCGCAACATGAAAGCAGCGGAAGAAATGACTGTGAAACAATTACAAGAGTGGCATCCAGGTTATTTATAATATTGATCAATTGCATCACTATTTCGGGATCAAGACTGGAGAACGGTTCATCAAATGCTATAACCCGGGGACTAATGGCCAGCACCGTGGCAAGAGCCACCCGCTTTCTTTCACCAAGTGACAGATGATGCGATACAAGTTTTTCAAATCCCTCCAGATTCATGGAGACTAGAGCATCCCGCACCCTCTGTTCAACTTCTTCCCTGCTAAAGCCGAAATTCAGCGGACCAAAAGCCACATCTTCCTCTACCGTGGGATTGAATAACTGATCGTCCGGGTTCTGGAACACCAGTCCCACCATCCTGCGTATTTCAGGCAGATTTTTCTTTACAATTTTTATGCCGCCAATCTCTACCGATCCTTGTCCGGAATTCAGAATGCCGTTCAGATGCAGAAGCAGGGTAGATTTTCCTGAGCCGGTTGGACCAATGATTCCCAGTTTTTCGCCGGAATTTATATCAAGGGATATATTGTTCAGCACAGGCTTATCCTTTTCATAGGAAAAAGTAAGGTTTTTTATTCTTATCCCTGCAGACATTTCCATACTAGTTTGACATAAAGCTAAATATCGACATACCGGTAATCCGGACTGCCAAAAGTATTAAGATAACAAGAACGGAAAAAACGACTTCTTTCTTATTCATTGCCATTTCCTGCAATCCTGTGAATTCACCGTTAAACCCCCTTGATAACATTGAATTATAGATCATTTGTGAGCGATCCATGCTTCGTAAAAAAATCATGCCTGACTGGTTACCATATACTTTTAACCTGTTCATCGATAATTTTCCCGGAGTCCTGCTGTCTCTTGCCCTGGATGTTTTTAATGCCTCATCTGTAAGTATGAAAATATAGCGATACATTAATGCGGATATCGTGCCCAGCAGTGCCGGCATTTTAAGTTTCCGTAATCCGAGCAATAAATTGTGAAATCTTTCGGTAGATACCAGCAGGGTCAGCAATATAACTGCAAACATTCCTTTCAGGAAAATTGAAAGGGCTATCCTGTATTCCTGAGTGTATGAACCAAATCCTTGAAAATCCGAACCGATAATTGATGATAGCGGATAAAACAGGGATGCCATAAAAATAAAAGGTGCAACGATCAGGCAACGACCGAGAATGAATCGCAGGGGTATGCGACTGAAATAGAGAAACAGGGAAATAACTATCCCGTAAAACAAAAACGGTTCAATATATCCCGGTGGTTCAGATACCATAATAAAGATAAAGGAAAACACCATTATCAACTTTATCCTCGGATCAACCCTGTGCAGCGTCGAGTCCAGGTCACTGTACTTATCTATAAAGGAATGCTTCAATTTTTACCGGTTCTTCTTGTTCAGTTCCTGTCTGGATTTGTATCCGTAAAAAATACCTGTAATCCCGAAAATGACCGCCAGTCCGGTTATGGCACTGTAACCAACTGGCACATTTCCGGTCGAAGGCCCGACTTCTGCAGGGTCTGACACCTCTGTTTCCTCTTCTCCGGAATGAACAGGCCCCCCTTCATCGAAAAAGCCGGGGTCAATGCTGACAACAACCCTGCCGCGATGTCCTCTTTCATCGTCAACTGTTATAGTCCAGTTACCGGTGGTACCGGGCACAAATGCAAAATATCCTTCCCGGTCGGTACGGCCATCCTGATATGGCTGATCCTGCCCCGGAGCATAGACAACCACGCTGGCACCGGCAAGAGGCGCAGTCCTTGTGAAAAATGCTTTAACGGTAACTGCAGGCGCATGAATGCCGGTTTCAAAATTGATTGCATGAGCAACCACTTCAGGATTTATACAAAAAAGTAATAATAAAACCGGAATAAAAGTTTTCTTCATGATTTCTGTTATATTTTTACATACTCTTTATTAAACAGTTGTCATCGGTTTTCCAGCATATCGGGTTTAACAAGCCTGAAGAATCTGACGGCCGACAAAGAGATAACTCCTTCAATAATAGCTGCAATCAGGTAAACCGAGAATAAATAATAAATACCCTTTCCGTAACCTGAAAGCTGAAATTCTACCGATATAAGCAAAACCGGTATTAAGATGCCTGATAAACCTGCCAGGGCAGCTCTCAGGTATTCGGGAATTATTTTTAATTGCCAGATCCTCCAGGCTGCGAAAGCCCCTGCTCCCATGTTAATCGAATTGATTCCCACGCTAAGCAGTCCGCCATGCTGAAATATAAGAGACTGAAACAATATGGCTGCAAAAACTGCCGGAAATGCGTGCTTACCAAGAATTATTCCGGCAAGACCA